>JADGBZ010000084.1 GCA_015231175.1 Magnetococcales bacterium
CACCCCCCCTGGCAGAAACTGCTTGACAGTCAAGACAGTTGCTGGACCCCGATTCATGGCTTTCCTGCACATCAAATCAACACGGTTGAGCCACTAGGCTCAAACGACGGGATTTTGCTGTCACTGATCAACATGGCGATATCTCCTTCAACACCTTTTTGATAAAGGTTTTGACATGGAAGCATGGGTCAATGCTCCGCTCCAGACCCCACCAGGCTCTGCAGGGTTGGGCCCACACCTACCAGGGCATCGCCAACCATTCCCAAACTTAGCGGGACCGCAGCCAGGAAAAACCACATCACCAACACCGTCTCCACCATAAGAAAAGCCCGTTGCAACCCGGTCAACCAGGTTTCCAACATCTCCGAGAGCACGACATGTTCAGGAAGGTGAAAATGGGAGAAAAATTCAGGTGAATGCATTGCATGCGCCGTCATGACACACCTCCAGATGCGTTACCAGAGGAGGGGCTGCGCCCCTTCTCCTGGTGAAGTTCGGGGCAAAGCCCCGACAAAGGCTTTCCTGTCCAAGCTCGCACAGAATTGTTTCCTATACCCCTGCCGAAGAAAGCTTCTCCGCCGACACCTCCTCCTGAATGCTCTCCACGCTGTGGGAAAGCCCGTAAGTGACCAGATAGGGGATCTGGATCCGCTTCCTTCCCATAACGACATCGTAGATGCCACGCCGGGTATCCTGTTTCCAAAGCACATGATAGTGAGCAAAAACCTGGGGGGGAGCCGTCAGACGAAGACGAATCTCCCGGGTGATCTCCTGACCAATACGACACCCCAGTTCCCGCGAGAGGTCAGCCCGGATCCTGGTCTCGGCAAGGGTGAACAGCTTGCCCTGCACAGAGCCCTCCAAGCTCCTGTTTCTGGCAAAAGAGACGCTGGTCTGGGCGGTTTGTGTGAATATGTGATCGCTGACCACCCGTTCCAGACCGAAGCGATTGTCCAGAGGAACGTCTTCCCGGGCTAAAACCACGCTGTTTTCTTCAAGAATCGTCTCCTTGAAAATGTCCATTTGATCTGTCTTCGCGCCGGAAACAACTGGACCGCCGCACAAATCCGGACTCGTTTTTCTGGTTTGTCTGACAGGAGGGTTCATCAGGTCATAGAATAAAAGACCTTCCACCGCACCTCCCAGGCCGCTTATCAACAGAGGCAAGAGCAATTGAATCATTGAGAAATCCTTTCCACTTCCCGGAAGCGATCACCCGCCACTTTTCAAGCTGGCACTCCTTGTTCCGGGATCCATCTTGACCCCAAAAGCCGCTACTTATTGCGGATTCCCGTAGTTACACCAGCCCCCCTATTCTTGCCGGGTTCGTTTTTTTGTTTCATGGAACCAGATGAAAAATCACGAGACCTGTCGGCCCCATCCAGGCCGTTTGGGCAGATGTCGCGGTTGCACGCATTCGTTTTTGAACCAAACTTCGATTTATTGGACATGATGAATCTCCTTTACAGTTCAGACTGCACCTTCCATGCTTCGTTCGAATCCAGGCGACAGGATCTGCCAGAAAAAAGGGGCAAAATATGATCCAGTACCGGACAACCAATTACCATGGTGATTCATGGCCACCTGCCTTGATCGCCTCGCTCACCGAACCTGTAGATTCCATGGCATTCATGTCGTCTGTGCATCTTGTTATTACATTTTTCGTGCCTACTCTATCTTCTTGCATATAAAAAACTTATCTTTTTCATTTCAATGTATTGCACTCAGTCTCGAAGAACAGGTTGGTGGTAAAAGTGAATGGGCGTAGACAAAAATGACCATAAAATATTTACATGGCGGCCAAAACATGCCATGCCGAGATGGGGCCTTCAAACATCCGCATCGATTGAGAATCTGGCGAATTGGGACTGGATTCTGGTAAAGTGGGCCGTCGTTGGTTCGTTGTAACAAATGCCAAAGTAACCATATCAGCGCCCTTTGCCAAGGTAAGCATGTCATCGCCCTTGCAAGAAAAGCTTGGAAAGGTAACCATGTCATCGCCCTTGCAAGAAAAGCTTGGAAAGGTAACCATGTCATCGCCCTTGCAAGAAAAGCTTGGATATGAAAGCCTTTGTCAGGGCTTCGCCCCGAACCCCACCAGGGCGCTGCCCTGGACAAGGCCAGGGAACCAGCCCCCTTGACCCTGATTCGTTACCGGGCGATGAACGGTTACGATTCTTCGATTATATGGTTTTTTTCCCGATGGATCAGGCCAATCTTGCGTGTCAGGGTACGGGTGCTGACCCCCAACTGGGCAGCGAGTTGGGTCTGGGGACCGGGGTAGGTATCAAGCAGATAGCGCAGGTAACGTTGTTCCAATTTTTTCAGTGGGATGATTTCCCCTTCCGGTGGCCAAAGTGATTGCCCCTGCTCGGAGGCCACCTCGGCATTGAGCGTGGGATACAGGGCCAGGCTGGGAAAGTGAGAGGGGGCCAACTTGTCGCTTTCCGAGAGAATCCTGGCCCGTTCCAGAAGGTTCACCAATTCGCGGATGTTGCCAGGAAAATCGTAGCGCAACAGCAACTCCGACGCCCCTTGGGTCAAGGTGATTTCCTGATCGGGAGAGATGCGCAACAAGATCGAATGGGCCAGCAGATCGATATCCTCCCGCCGCGACCGCAGAGGGGGAAGGTGGATGGGAAAAGTGCTGATTCGATAGTAAAGATCCCGCCTGAACTCGCCCGCCTTCATCATCAGGTCAAGATCACGGTTGGTGGCACAGACCAGTCGGAACTTGGCCTCCCGGGTGATGGTGTCGCCCACCTTCCGGTACGTATGGGACTCCAGCAAGCGCAGCAACTTGATCTGCAACGCAAGGGGAACATCGCCAATTTCGTCCAGAAACAGGGTACCTCCGGCCACAACCTCCACCAGGCCATCCTTGTCGACCAGGGCCCCGGTGAAGGATCCTTTGCGGTGACCAAACAGTTCGCTTTCAAACAACTTCTCCGAAAACCCACTGCACTCCACTGGCACAAAGGGCCGGCTGCAACGGTCGCTGGCATCGTGAATCGCTCGGGCAATCAACTCTTTGCCTGTTCCGGATTCCCCCAGCAATAGAACCGGAACCGACGCAAAAGCAACCTTGTGGACCTCATCCAACATGCGAATGAACGACTTGCTCACCCCCACGAGACCATGTCCATTCGGTTTTGCGCTGGCGATCAATGTTTGCCGAAAAACCTCCCGAAAGAAAAGCGTCTCACCACGATTGTCCCGGACAGGAACGATCTCCACGTTTACATACTCTCGACCAGTGGGAAACGTGTGAATATGGAGTTGGTGGGCGCCCCTCCCGGTTTTGATGCACTTTTGCAAAGGGCAGTGCTCCCCAACCTCGTCGCACGGACGATCATAGCCGTGGGATGATTGATAACACGTGCTCCCGGCCACCTCCCGGCCTTGATGAAAGGTGGCCAGATAGGGTGGGTTGGTGGCGAGAATCCGATAATCGGCACTGAGCAGGGTGGCCGGATCGGTGAGTTGATTGAGGCTTTCCAGATGTTCGGAGGCAGGTTGTGCAGACATTGCAGCTCCCAGGCAACGATATTTTGGCGGACAATCGTGAACCATACAGACAAATTTGTCCATATCCCAAACAAACAAACTGGCATGCGAGACGACCAAATATTATTCAATATATTGATTACATTATATTAATAAAATATATTTCAGCGATCCTGAAATCCGGCACGCATCGTGGAACATGCGAGGTGTACGCTCAGTCGGGATACAGGTGGGAGTGGCAAACATGTTTCAGGAAGGGAACCATACGGTCAATCAAGGCAATTATCACCAAATCCTTGAGTGGATCAAGCTTCGCACCCAGAACTACCAAATCAATCTGGAGGGTTGGGTTCTTGCCATGATCCATGATCTTCCTCCCATACCCGACGAAGCAGCCGCCAACAGCCTTGACCGCTGGGTCAAGCGCTACTTGCCACCCAGGAATATGCGGGGAATGTGGCAGGAGTTGCAGCAGATCGACAATCCCGGAGATCGCCAGGGTCTACCGACAGACAAACAGCCTGGGTGTAGCCACAACACCTGAAAGAGGTCAGGTATCATTGGATCGCCGCAATGCGTGATGGGTTGGTCATCTGATTCTTGTGCTACGGGCTTACGAGGCTCGACTCATGTCCCATATCACTTTGTCTCCCGCTACGAACACACCCTCCGACGAGTTCCTGGAGCGCATCGCCTGGATGGCGGTTGGCGTCAACATTCTGCTCATCGCGCTCAATACGGTTCTTGGATTGTTGTCGGGAAGCATCGCCGTTGGCGCCGAGGCGGTGCATAACCTGGTGGATATGTTGGGTTCCGTGGGTGTGGTGGTCGGTCTTCGCTTGTCGCGCAAGAAAAATTCCGCTTTCCCCTACGGACTTTATAAGGTGGAAAATATTGTTGCCCTGCTCATCGCCCTGCTTATTTTGCTGGCTGGCTACGAGATCATCAAGGAGGCGGTCTTTGCCCCTCCTGCCCCGGTGGAAATCAGTCTGTCCCTCATGCTTGGCGTACTCCTCACCTTGATTATCCCTGTATTTTTCGGTCTTTATACCGTCCGCGTTGGCCAGAGGGGAAATTCCCCAAGCCTGATGGCGATTGGCCAGGAGTTCAGAATGCATGCCTTGACCTCGGGAGCGGTGTTGCTGGGGTTGGCGGGACAGGCGATGGGTTGGCAGTTGGATCGGTGGGCGGGGTTGTTCGTGGTATTGTTCATTCTCCAAACCAGCTGGGAGCTGTCGCGGGATGCCATGCGGGCCTTGCTGGATGCCAGCCTGGATGGAGAGACCTTGCACAAAGTCCGCACTATTTTGTCGGAAGACCCCCTGACAGTTCAGGTCAAATCGGTGATCGGGCGCAACGCGGGTCGTTATCGTTTCATCGAAGCGCAGATCACCCTGCGTACCCACGATCTTGACAAGGCGGCGAAGGCCTACGACCGAATGGAAAACGGCATTCGTCAAGCGGTGCCCCATGTTGAACGGGTCATGCTCCACACATTACCGACCGTGGCCAATCAGCAAATTTGCGCCATTCCCATCACCAGTGAGGGTGATCTGGTGGCGGACTGCTTCTGCCATGCCGCCTCCTTTCAACTCGCCGTCATGGACCGAACCGCCGGCAAGGTTGATTCCATCAGCATTCACCCCAACCCCTTTCTGGAGATGGAGCATGGCAAGGGGATCCAACTTGGCCGCTGGCTGGTCAAGAGCCATGTGGATCTTGTATTGACCCGGCAAGATCTGGAAGGAAAAGGACTTTCCTACGTGCTTTCGGATGCGGGCGTGGAGGTCCACAAGACCCACCACAACAACCTGAACGAAGCCCTCGCGGAGGTGTGTTCCCTGCTTGTCACGGCGGCGAAGACGGCCTGACGAAGTCGCCATCCATGATCATCGTTTCAGCCATGCCCCCCAATAAAACGGCAGCGTCCCTTCTTGGTTGATCGCGGTCACACAACCCCACTATACCAGGGCAATCGCATTTGAAACACACTGAAAGGACTCGGGTTCCAGGGGGCTGGCTCCCTGGCGGGTCCAGGGCAGCGCCCTGGCGGGGTTCGGGGCAGCGCCCCGTTTTGTTTTTGTACGCCCCCCCTTCTCCCAGGCCTTTTTTGCGCTGTTTGCAAAAAAGACCCGGGGGGCGGGCCTTGGTCTGCCTTCTGGCGCGTCTTTTTGCGCCGGAAGGCAGACGCATGGCAGGTTTTAAAAAATTGGGTCAGCAGCATGCCATTTTAAATGCGATTGCCCTGCCCACTATACTTGAATCGGTTGACAAAAAGACCGATCGCGATGTCGTGCATGTGAACTGATTTGGAAAGGCAGATGGTCTTGGTCCTGCCGTGGCCCAAATACATATGCCAAGCCAGGACACTACCCCCAAGCAATCCCCCGGAGTCCACAAGAACAACGAAAAACCATAACAAGGCCATGCCAGCTCACCCAAAACACCACCAGGGGGGAAAGGGCGCAACCTTTCCCCCCTGGGTCTACATCCTTGTTTTCAACCCGTCTTTACGGAACGGAACAGACGGGCCTGGCTATTTCTGCGACAAGATCCTCGACGCCTGCTCCAAAACCTCGTCGGACATCTTCCGATTGGCTTTGCGGGTTTCGCGTTTGATCTTGTCATAGATCTCTTCACGATGCACCTCGACATGCCGGGGAGCGTCGATGCCGATGCGCACCTGGTTACCCTTGATTCCCAGGAGGGTGATTTTGATCTCGTCGCCGATGTTGAGACTCTCTCCGACTCTCCGTGTCAAGATAAGCATTTCCTGTTACTCCCAACGTTTCTGTGTCTGGAGGTTCCGGCCACGAGAATCAGACAGGCGGGGAACCGGTATAAACCCTGGTTCGGAACCCCTTGGCGGAGGGTTCCTGTTTTTAATCTCAAAGTTGCTTGGAAAAACGGCTGTGAAAACTCCCCGTCGTCTGCCGGCCACCGATGCGATTGTAAAAAATCGCCCGGTTTCCCTCTCCCATCGCCTTCAGGATGGCTTCCATGGCATTCAAGACCCCCTTGAAGGCTGCCTGGTTTTCCTTGTTGGTCTGATCGGCTACATAAATGGCCTCACGCAATCGATCCCGCAGGGGCAACAAATTGGACTGGCCGCCCAACTCCCTATCCAGGGTGCTCAGATCCAACCCCTCTGCCGGGATGTTCAAAGCCTGGGCCATCCCCTGGATGATCTCCTGTCGTTGCGCATCGACCGTCCTTACCGTAGCCAGTAACGTGCCAATTTCTCCGGAAAGCGCATAGATCCTGTCCGCTTCACGCTTGCGGATCAGCTCCCGTTCCTTTTGCAGCAAAGCGTGCAACTGCTCGAAATACAGAACAAGACTCTCCAACACGTCACGCAGCGGCGCCACGTCGGGTTTCATGCATAACCTCCGTGTCAAAAGGATCGGTTACGTTCCTTCAGCACCTGCCTCAGGATCCGGTCGGCGACTTCCAAGCTGGAAACGCTATAACTCCCAGCCGCCACCGCCTCCTTGATCGGTTCCACCAATTCGGCGCGAATGTCCGGCGCCCCGTTGATGGCCTCGCCAGCCATACCGCTCAAACGGGCCTCGTCGGAAATCTCCACACCGTCCCGACGGGAGGCTCCCACCGAAGAGCTGCGACCCCGTCCCTTGCCTTTCGCGACACGACCACCGGAAATCCTTTCCAGCTTGGCTGTGTTCAACCCCTTGATCTTCATTTAGAGAAGCTCCCTCTCCCTTCGTCCCGCCGCCCACGGCGCCAGCAGCGGCGGATCACCGACTACTTGACCAACTTCGTCTTGGCCGCCATGGCAGCATCGTAGGCGTTTGTGTTGGCGTTGGACTTCAATTTTTCAACCTGGCCGGAAATGCCCACACCACCGGAAACCGGCGGCGCTACTGCATCCTTGGAAACCCCGGATTCCCCAGGGGCCTTGGGCAATTTGACCCTCTCTTCGGTGAGACTTTTGTAAAGGATCTCTTTCAGCCCCAATCCATTGGAACGGCGGCTGATTTTGTCAGCATACTCCGAATCGAGCATTTCTTGAAAAACTTTTTCCCCACTTCCCTTCTTGATCAGGGCATTTTCCCCCTGATCAGGGATGGTCTGCCGCATGGCGCCGAGCATCTGCCGCACAAAGATGGCCTCAAAGTCAGCGACAGCCTCTTTCAGACGCTTTCTTTCGCCGGCAGGCAAAGAGTTGGTATAGGCATTGTCGGGAAGCTGTACGGGAATGTTGCCGCTCATAATATCTCCAGATCCGCCTGCAAGGCGCCAGCAGCCTTGATGGCCTGCAAAATAGCTATCAAATCACGGGGCGTGACACCAACATTATTCAAACCTTTGACCAGATCCCCCAGAGTCACACCCTGCTCCATCTCCACCAACCGGGCATCCTGCTCCTTGACGTTGACGTCGGTTTGGGGCGTCACCACCGTCTTGCCGCCACTCATGGGAGCTGGCTGGCTCACGTTGGGACTCTCGGTGACACGTATGCTCAGATTGCCATGCGAGAGGGCCACCGTGGAGACCCGCACATTGTCCCCCATGACGATGGTCCCCGTGCGTTCGTTGACCACGATGCGGGCCATCTGATCAGGCTCGACCTGAAGATTTTCCAGGCGTGAGACAAACTCCACCACCCGCTTGATGTAGGTGGGAGGAATCTTGACATCCACGGTTCCCGAATCACGGGCCTGGGCCAGGGGATCTCCCATCTGGCTGTTGATGGCCCCCACCACCCGGTTGGCCGTGGTAAAGTCCGGATTGCGCAAAGCCAACTGCAAGGCATGCTCGCCATTCAACCTGAAATCAACCTCCCGTTCGACGATCGCTCCGCCGGAGATGCGCGCCACGGTCGGGTGGTTTTTCTGCACATTCTGCCCTCCTCCCTGGGCGGCGAAGCCACCCACGGAGACCGCTCCCTGGGCCACAGCGTAAATGCGGCCATCCGCCCCTTTGAGAGGGGTCATGACCAAAGTCCCCCCTTGCAGGCTCTTGGCATCACCCAACGAAGAGAGAGTCACATCGATGCTGCTCCCCTGACGGGCAAACGGCGGCAACGTCGCCGTCACGATGACCGCCCCGACATTCTTGACCTTCACCCCCTGCTCGACGCTGATACCCATGCGCTCAAGCATCATCCGCATGGATTGGGTGGTGAAGGAGGCACTGGTATCCCCCGTCCCGCTCAGACCAACCACCAAACCGAAACCGGTCAGCGGGTTGTCACGCACCCCTTCGATGTTCACCACATCCTTCAAACGGGCCGCATGGGCATCCGGTCCGGCCAGGGATAGCAACAATGCCAACCCGGTCGTCCAGACAATCATCCTCTGCAAACGTCTTTTCATCAGCGCATTCCTTGCCGTAAACCCCACCTGGGCGCTCCTTGCCCCTCATGCAAAACCCCACCCTAGAAAATACGGATGGATGACATGAATTTTTGGATCCAACTCTGTTGCTGCTGGTCATTGACATCGCCATCACCCGAATATTCAATCCGGGCATCGGCAATCTTGTTCGAGAGAATGGCGTTGTCCCCACTGATATCTTCCGGACGGATGACACCGGATAAAATGATGAACTGATTCTCATTGTTGACCGTGATATCACGCCGCCCCTCAACCCGAAGATTGCCATTCGGCAACACCTCGGTCACCACACAAGACATGGTCGCCTTCAGGTTGCCGCTCCGGGAAGTCGTGCCCTCGCCGCTGAAGGTATGATCACTCTTGATCTTGGCTGCATCCCTGAACTTGCTCAATCCACCACTCTGTAATGCCGACGTAAGGCCGAACAAACCACCCAGATCGACGGTGTCATCCCCCTTGCGCTTCAGGTCGGTCTTGGCATCCTTCTTGGCGGAGGCATCTTCCGTGATCTGCACGGTGACCAGATCGCCAACATTTCGGGCCTTGCTATCCAGAAACAAGGTATTCCGGTCGGAGGTCTGCCAGATCGACCCCTTCTTGGGGTCCAAAGTCTCTGGAGGCAACGGCTTGACATAGGCCATGGGGGCCGGTGGTCTCTGTGCGGCGCGGGTCATGCCACCACACCCACTGTTGATCAGCGCCACTCCCATCAAAAATACCGGTATGACCTGTCGTGAGCGCATATCACATCTCCGTTTCGCAGCCGGGAAACACTGGGGAAACAAACACGGCAAAGGACAAAAGAAAACGCCTCATGGCACCATCACCTCCACACGACCCGGGCCAACGACCCGGGCCAGAAACCGGCGCCGACTGTCCGGATTCTGAACCTCGATGGACTCGCCCACCCGCCCCTTGGCCAGAGCCACGCCGGAGGTTTCGATCTTCAAACCGCCTCGGTGCAAACGCACCTTGACCGGTTCACCACGATCCACAGCCATGGGAGACTCAAACCAGCCCATTTGCAGGGGAACACCCGGTTGCAACGCCCGTCTGGCCATCTGGCCACTGACTTCCTTCATCTGTTCGATGCCAAAGACCCCCGGCATGGAGCGGGTAAGGATCAAAGACCTCTCTTCCAGATCATCCTCCCGCACCACCTCGCCACGTTGCATGGGACGCCGTAACACCAGGAGGCTTCTCTCCTGCCGAATGATGGCCGTGACCTGAACCTGCCCCTTGGGGACGCCATGTTCCAGCACGGTGGCCGAAAACTCGCGCCGACCCGGTTCCAAACCAGACTGCGGCACCTCCACCTTGACCGACAAGACCTCCTGGCCACCCTCCACAGCGACGCCCCCCTCAGGAACCGAACCCGCCGAGGCATCCTTCGCCAACACCCCGGAACCGGCATTTCCCTCCACTTCCAGGCCTCCCCGACAATAAACCCGGGAAGCAGAGAAACCCTCCCCTTGCCGGGCCAACTCAGCGGCCAAGGCATTTTCGACCAACCCCGCCAGAACGCCACGCTCAATCTGTTGGGCGCGAAGATCCCCACCCCAGACCAGGCCCAGAGCCAACAACAGGATCCCCCATTTGCAAGTGGATTTGGACATCATGCGCTTCCCATCAAGGCCCACCCGTATCCTTATCACCCACTACCTTTTCAGGTTTGCAACCAGGCTCAACATGTCACTGGCAGTCTGGATCCCTTTGGAGTTGACCTCGTAGGCGCGTTGCGTCGAGATCATATCCACCATCTCCGTGACCATGCTGACGTTGGAGTTCTCCCTGTAGTGCTGCTTGATCGAACCCATCCCGTCCTGGGTGGGATCGGCCAGCACCGGCGTTCCGGAAGCTTCGCTCGCCTTGTAAAGATTGTTGCCAACCGAGGTCAAACCTGCCGGATTCACAAACCGGGCCAACTGAATCTGCCCGACACCGGCGGTAAACCCCGGGGTGCCGTTGTCTGCCAGCCCGATGCTGCCCGACCCTTCGATGGCAATACCCGTATGGGTGTTCGGATTGAGACCGATGGCGCCACCGACCAGATTGTATCCATCGGTCGTCACAATGTTGCCATTGGTATCGATATGGAACGACCCATCCCGGGTATAGGCGATGTCACCATTGGGCATCTGTATCTGGAAAAATCCCTGACCGTTGACCATCATGTCCACGTTCATGGGGTCATCGCTGGTCTGCACCGGGTTGCCCTGACCGAAATCCTTGCTCACCGCCGAAGCCCGCGTGCCATGCCCCAACTGAATGCCGACCGGCAGCTTCGTTCCGGCGCCGGAGGTCTCGCTTCCGGCAGCACGCATGTTTTGATAGAGCAAATCCTGAAATTCGGTCCGGGAGTGCTTGAATCCCGTGGTGTTGACGTTGGCCAGATTGTTGGCGATCACATCAATGTTGAGTTGCTGCGCCTGCATGCCCGTGGCTGAAGTCCAAAGTGCGCGAATCATCTCTCATCTCTCCTCAATCATACCCCGGGGTTGTCTACCGCAATCTGCCAATCTGCACGTTGGCCTGCTCGTCCAGGGAGTCCAGAGTCTGGATCATTTTGACATAACTCTCATAGGCCCGGTGAGAATCGATCATCTGGGTCATCTCCTTGATCGACTCGATGTTGGAACCCTCCAGGTAACCTTGATGAAAACCACCCCCCGCCCCCTCTTCAATCGGAACCTCTTGATCCTGGGGGGCCGAGTAAAGATTCCTCCCGGTCTTGGTCAGCATGTTGGTGGGAATATTGACACGCTCCAACTGGCCTATGGGACCGTTGGCATCGTTCATGGTACCATCCTTGGCAACGGATATCTGTCCATCCGATTCGATGACAATCGGGGATCCGCCGCCCCCCAACACCTGAAACCCCTCCTTGTTCACCAGTTCCCGATTGGCATTGATGGCAAAGGAGCCATCCCGGGTATACCGTCTCCCTTCCGGGGTATTCAACACGAAGAAGCCCTCGCCCTCGATGCCGATATCAAGCGGATTGCCCGTCTCCTTCATGCTCCCCTGGGTCATGTCGGTGGTCGTGTTGACAGCCATCGGATAGGTCATGCGATAAGCGTTGGCCGCCGGATTGCTGAAGGGAAACGGAATGTCTCCGGGACCGCGCAAACCCATGAAAGAGTCCGTGGGCAAGGGGTGCTGTTCCGGCCCCGGCTGGGTCATGTACGATTCGAACGAAGCCCGATCGCCCTTGAAACCGGTAGTGTTGACGTTGGCGAGGTTGTTGGACAACACTTCCAGCCGCAAACCAATGCGCCGTGCCCCGTTGACCGCTGAGTAAAGACCACTATCCATGGAGGCGTCTCCTTCTATGGGAATCCTGCCCAATTGCCAAAGCAACCCGCATGCCACCGGGACAACCTTGCCGGTTTCGTTGGTATCCATCCCATTTCCACCCTCCGCCCCCTGGCGGGCGCCGTCGAAACGGTGGCAGTTTTTGCCAGGGGAGGAAAATTTGACTCTTGCCACCACAAAGAGGAGAGCCCATGCAACCACCCAAACCCCCATCGCCGGAGAGCGTTCTGCTCGATCTGATCGCTCTGGTGGCCCATCTCCGTTCACCGGAAGGGTGCCCCTGGGACCGGGTGCAAACCTACGCCTCCCTCACCCCACACACCATCGAAGAGGCTTACGAGGTGTTGGAAGCCGTCGAAAGCGGAGAGCCTGGTCAACTGCGACAAGAGCTGGGAGATCTGCTCTTCCATGTGCTCCTCTACAGTCAAATCGCCCAGGAACAAGGCCATTTCTCCCTGGCCGAGGTGATCCATGGAGTCACGGAAAAGATGCGGCGGCGCCATCCCCACCTGTACGGTCCCCGACGCAAGGAGGTGGCTGAACAAGTGGCGCGGGAGGGCATGGAAGGTTTGCGCAACAACTGGGAAAGCATCAAACGTCAGGAAAAACCCAACAACCCCGATCAGCGGACATCCGTTTTTGACGGACTCTCCAGCAAGCTGCCCGCCCTGCATCTGGCTTACAAGGTCCAGCAAAAAATGGCCCGCATCGGCTTTGACTGGCCCGACCCGGCCCCGGTCCTGGCGAAGGTCCACGAAGAGATGCAGGAGCTGGAACAGGCCCGGCAGAGTGGCGACCCGCTCCACATCGAAGAGGAGATGGGCGATGTTCTCTTCACCCTGGCCAACTATGCCCGCCATCTTCAGGTCAATCCGGAAAAAGCCCTGCGGCGTTCCACCCTGAAGTTTCAAAACCGCTTTCGTTATATCGAGGAAAAACTGGGCCGGGAAAACCTCTCCGTGCATGAAGTCTCCCTGAACCGGCTGGAAAAACTTTGGCAGGAGAGTAAAAAACAGAAGTGATGGCCCTGGGCCGGCCAGGGGTGCGCCTTGACCAATCGCTCCCCGTCACTGGCGGCAAAGCCTGGCCCGAAAACACCATGGACCGACCCGGAATCCGGATCGGTCCATTTGCCGGAAAAGTTCCCCGTGCGGGGAGGACTTTTCCGAAGATCACCCAGACAGAAGCATCACTGGACCTGAACCTGAATGGCTCGCGGTTTGGCGTCCTCCCGCTTGGGAAGAGTCACCTCCAGAACGCCATTTTTGAAGGACGCACCGACATGATTGAAATCCGTCGTGTTGGGCAGCTGGAACGAACGGCTGAAGCTGCCAAAGGCGCGTTCCACACGATGATAGCGCTCCAGATTCGCCTCATCCTCGAATTTGCGCTCCCCGGAGATGGTCAGGTGACCGTTGTCGACGTGAACCTGAATATCCTTCTGCTCGACGCCGGGAAGATCGGCCTTGATGATGATCTTGTCCTCGTCTTCACGAATATCGACCCGCATGGGCCAGCGGCTCCACTGACCCGTGGCTTCCTCGCCGCTCCGATCGAAAATGCGGTTGATTTCGTTTTGCAAAGCACGAAAGTTGTGGAAGGGATCATAGCTGACGAGAGTGGACATGGAAACCTCCTTCAATGGCGTAGAGAGAACTGTTCGTCTTGACTCGGAAAGGCTGCATGGCCGCCTTAGCCTGTCAGATATGCACTGCTCCCTCGTTTGCAAGGGGGTCGGGAAACAATTTTGGTGGTGCCCATCCTTGACCTGCATGGCCATTTTATGGGAATTGAACCAGATACAACGTTCAGACAAGGAACGTCTGGTGAACGATTTGGGAGTTCTCTGCTGCCAAAACCCGGAATGTCCTGATTCTGGCCATCGCGGGAAAAGAAATCTTCGCCGGCATGGTTTTTGATCCGATTATCCAAAATCAGGGTCTTCTTGCAGACAGGAGGAGGACATGCTGACCATCACCGTGCAATGTAAGGTACCATGGGAAAGGACGATCACTGTCAAGTTGCCGGATCAGGTTAAACCAGGCACCCATAATGTGGTTTTGATGTTCGACCGGATTGCAACTCGTCGAGCAAGTTCTGGAGATGCTGAAAGTCTTATGAAATGATCCGGCACCGTTCCTTCTTTCATTGGGGTGGATGGCGTTGCCTGGCAGAGATCCTTGCGGGATGAGTGGGCATGAAGTTTCTCCTCGACACCTAGGCGGAAGGATTGTTGCCCCCCTCCCAGAAGGCCGGTCGAGAAAGGAAATCGTCGCTGACATGGATGGAGTGGTCACTCAAAGCAGATCCGAGGCGTACTGTGTCATAACGGCGCTAAAGACCCTTTGTTTCTCAAAGGATTGGGATGTCCATAACGCCGTTTGGGCTTGATATGTGCATAGCGACTCTGTCCGGCCAGGATCGACAGCAGCAGGGTTCCAAGTACATCGGTCTTAGTGGGAGCATTGGGACTCTTATACGACAAGGGACTATCCCTCACCCAAGGCTCGAAGAGTTCCGCCGTCTTCAAGAATTCGATGAAGAAGGGAAGCTATCCCAAAGGGGTTACGGCTGCCTGGGGATCCCATTCCACATGGACCCGACCCCCGAATGTATCGATGGCGACATCCGGAAAGGGGTGGCAATCGGACTCACCCGATAGGTGAGCAGAAAGAGAAAGAAATTTCGTATCCATCACCCTATTTTCTCAAGATTTTCTCCAAATTGCTGCCAACCCAAATGCCGGATTTAGGTTCATCGATGAAGGAACCATCCACCAGCTCTGGCAACTCTGAACCCAGGAGGTCAGCGATCTCCTTTGGCAAACGCTCGCGCAGAAGGGTTGCCGCCTTTTTTGGGTCGGAAAGCAATGTTTTCAGAAATCGGTCGTGTG
>JADGBZ010000085.1 GCA_015231175.1 Magnetococcales bacterium
TGCCATCGTTGGTATTGCGAACAGCCATGTTCATGCCGCGCACTTCGGCGCTGAGCCGACTGCCAATGCCAATGCCTGCCGCATCGTCTGCTCCCCGGTTGACGCGCAACCCGGACGACAACCTCTCATATGTTTTTGCAAGCGCATTGGAAGACTTGCCCAAGGTACGTTGGGCATTCAGCGACGCTATGTTGGTCATCAATGAAATAGGCATTTTCCGAACTCCTCCTTGGATAGAAATTCATCTTGAATTTCCTGATATCCCGTCCCTGGATCCTTGTGGGTTGTTCATGACACCGGGCCAACCCTAACCCCATTGGCTGCAACGACAGCTGGATAAAACTTGTTTTGTGACTCCCTGTCAAAACTGTTTCCCTGTATGCAATCACTCAAACAACAATCCTTGTCTTTTATCAATTCCCTTTCGGAACGATTCGGCGCCCTGCAAAAAAGCCTGGACATGAATGCCCTGGACATGAAAGCCCTGGACATGAAAGCCTTTATCAGGGATTCGCCCCGAACCCCACCAGGAAGGGCGCAGCCCTTCCTGGACCTACCCAGTCTTTTATTCCTTTTACCGGCCACCCAGCAGGGTCAGTGCAATCTGGGGTTGTTGGTTCGCCTGCGCCAGAATCGATGCCCCGGCTTGTTGCAAAATCGAATTTTTGGTCAGGGTTGCCGTCTCCGCAGCAATGTCCGCATCCATGATCCGGGAGTTGGCTGCCGCCGTGTTCTGTGATGTATTCTGCAAACTGGCGATCACCGAATCGAACCTGTTTTGCAACGCACCGATCGTGGCACGAATCGTGGCAATGCTCGTGATGGCATAATCCAACTGGGTGATGGCTGAATACGCCGCCGAACCGGTTCCACCCAAGGATCCCGTACCGATGATCGAGGCCGCCTTGGCACAGTTGATGGTGATGGACAAGATCATCCCACTGTACTGCCCCACCTGAATCTGCATGGCAGCCACACTGCCCAACAACAACGTCGTGTTGTTGAACTTTGTATAGACCGCAATCCGGTCCACCTCCGACATGAGTTGCAAAAATTCCGTATTGAGACTGTCACGATCCGTCGAAGTCAATACCCCGTTGGAAGCCTGCACTGCCAGCTCCCGCATCCTCTGCATGGCATTGGTTGTCTCATCCAGTGCCCCCTCAGCCACCTGCAACATGGATATGCCGTCGTTGGTATTGCGAACAGCCATGTTCATGCCGCGCACTTCAGCACTGAGCCTTGATCCAATCCCAATCCCGGCAGCATCATCCGCCGCCCGGTTGACCCGTAACCCCGACGACAACCGTTCATAAGTTTTGCTGAGTTGTCCAGTCGATTTACTGAGATTACGCTGGGAATTCAGGGACGCAATATTGGTAAGTAATGAAATCGACATTTCGTACTCCTCCATGAATGGAAATTCCTGCGGAATTTCCCATTTTCCTTCCCTGGATCCACATGAGTTGATCGTTCAAGAGGGCCAACCCTAACCCTTCATCTCGTTTGCTTCTCTGTTTTTATAAACTTTTATCGTTACAAACCTGCCGTTCCGGCGCACACCACCCCTCACCAACCCTCGGGCAGGATCGGGATGTTCAGCCATCCATGACTCACGCCTGAATCTTCGCCACCTGTATTGATTCCGAACACCTTAAAAAAAAAGATGAAATATGAATGATCTTGTCAGGTCTTCACCCCGAACCCCACCAGGACTCCGTCCTGGACCCGCCAGGAAGCCAACTCCCTGAATCCCAAACCGTTTCCGGGTGCCGAATGGTTACCATCACCCTACGATTGAATCACCTATGATAAAGCAAAAATTGGGCACAATCACGTTTACCGCTTGTTGTCAGGCATGCGATACGACCGACTCCTTTTGCCACTCCTGTACGATGCATCATCCAAAACCGTCTCGGCAACCGGAACCAACATAATCCGATCACATCCGTTGCGTATGAACCGCATGGCCTCCCAAGGCTGCTTCTTGGTGACAAACCTGAATACCTTCGTCTTATTTTTGACGATGCTCATTATCAAAGTCCTTTCCATGCGGATCGACACCCTATCGCGAAAAAAATCGCTTGCTTGCAACAATTCAGCACTCCTGCAAAATGGCTTGGAGATAAAAGCCTTTGTCATGGCTTTGCCCCGAACCCCACCAGGACTTTGTCTCAGCCCCTGTCAGGGAGCCAGACCCTGGACCCCGATGCGTTGCCGGGTGGTAAATCGTTACGCTCACTCTCCATTTTTAAACATCATCCAAAAACCAAAAAACAATCATTCAGAACCACTTAGAAAATGTATGCAACAGCACAACCATTCAATAATATTTCTCGTAACGATTCGGCACCCTTTCAAAAAAGCTTGGACATAAAAGCTTTTGTCAGGGCTTCGCCCCGAATCCCACCAAGACTCTGTCTTAGGCCCTGCCAGAGAGCAAGCCTCCTGGACCCCGATGCGTGGCCGGGTAGCGAATAACCACAAATACCCGCCAAAGACCCTCCGGCATCCATGAATTGAGCATGGACACTCTCGCAACCCTCTGCGACACCGCGACACCGCCTTGCCGGTTAACACTCCCGATCCCGCAAGGCATCCTCAGCCCCGATCAGACCAACCAGATTCGCGCCTCAGGCCTGACACCAGACCGCTTGCACTCGAACCCGCACCACCATCTCAGCCTGACCCAGCCGATTCACACCGCCTGCGGCACCCTCGACAACGGCCACGACTCGACAACAAAATCCACCACACACATCAATCTGGTTTTGTTTTTCTGCTGGAACCGACACAACCCGGGACACGGACTTGCAACCGCGTATCATGATGCAGATCCATCACACCTTCCAGGATGGAACCCCTCTGCCAACCGGCGACAAATCCGAGGAATGGGAGACTCAGTGCATATACCGACTGCCCTTGAACGCACCGAGCATTTGGCGTGGAACAACCTTCTTCATGACACAACGACATGACCCGACCTCCGATCAGCAAAATCCAGTTCGATTTTGCAGTTATCCGTCCCTGGCTGGAGGTGGACTGTTCATTTTAAAGGGTCAGTCCAACCCTTACCCCTACATCACACACCAAATCATCCTGACTTGGCGTATCATCAATCACATCATCAAAAATTAACCCCGCATCAACTATTCATTCATGTGTCACTCTTACCAATTTTACTTTAACACCCCCTGACCATCTTGCCAACCAGCCCTTTGATTTACTTATCGGCCTCACAGTTTCTGTTCTTGACTCTTTTTTTACGCATCAAGAACTCAAAGGAAGACCGATGGACTCTGGCGTCACCGTCAGGCTTACCACACGTATCGGAACATTGGGGAAGCATCTTGAATTTTTTTTAGCCCCCCTCCAAGAAAAGTTTGGATATGGAAGCCTTTGTCAGGGCTTCGCCCCGAACCCCACCAGGACGCTGTCTTAGGCCCTGCCAGGGAGCCAGACCCCTGGACCCCAATGCGTGGCCAGGTGGTGAATCGTTATCTTCCGGGAAAGTCTGCCCCCCCCCCATCAACGCTTGTTGCGCCGATCTGCCGAGGTGATGCCCAACCCGTCCGCCAACTCTGTCGCCGCCGGCGCATCCATTTTCCCCAAAATTTTGGACGCCACCCTCTCCTTCATGGCCTTCAGCACCTTCAAGGCCACTTTACGATCCAATTTTTGCAGACGCTCCGCCGCCGCCTTCGTCTTCATGCCCGCATAGATTTTAGCCAACCGTTCAACATTGGCATCATCCATCTTCTTCTCTTCCAACAAATCCTTCTCAATGGATGTACGAAGCTCCTCCAACGCGGTCACCCGTTTGCCCAATCGATCTTCCATCTGCTTCAGCTCAATCTCGCGTGCATCGAGCTGCCGACCGCGCTCTTCGAGTTCCTGACGACGTTTTTCCAGAGAATCCAATAGTTGAATGGGATCCTTAAGAGGGTTGATCTGTTCCCCGGCTGCCCAACAGGGAGTCTCCAGAAAGAACAAAATGGCCAACACCAACAAACTTCGCAGCACATGCTCCATCCCATAATCCCCTTCGCAAAGGACCAATCCGCCACGTCATCTCCCTTCTTAAGCCAGGGAAGCATCCTTGATCTGTAGCAAACCAATCATATCCAACTCCTTGTTTTCCCTATATTGCATCTCCTGGTCAAGCTTTTCCTTCTCCTTCTCCTGCAATTTTTCGGTCTTCTTGAGTTGCACCCGGGCAGCGTGCCAAACCTCACGCGACTTTTGCACCTCTTCACGCGCCTGCTGAATGCTGATCTGCAATCGCCGCCGCCGCACCATCTGGCCCCGAAAAAAATTTTCATACATAGAAGGAGAGAGGCGCGAATCGGAGACCTGACTCCTCCGCACCTCTTCACGTGCCTGCTCGGTCTCCAGGTCGATCTGCTGCAACCGCAGCCGCAACCCCTCCATCCAGGCCAGATTGCGTGAATAAACCATGGCCTCACTCTCCTCCTGGATGCGCCGCAACTCCATCAGGCGGCTGAAACGATTGGTGGACATGGCCTTCACCCCCAATGGAACAAAACAAGGTCACTATTCAGACAACTATTCAGTACCCTTCCAAGAAAAGCCTGGATATGAAAGTCTTTGTCAGGGCCTCGCCCCGAACCCCACCTGGACGCCGTCTCAGGCCCCGCCAGGGAGCCACCCCCCTGGATCCCGAGCGTGGCCGAGCGCTGAATGGGTCACAGAAAGACTACCTGGGCAGTTACGAAAAATGGTAACTATTCAACATCCGACTGAAAACGGCTACAGGCAGCAGGTTATCCCCGTGACCATCCGAGATACATGCAAAATTTTGGCCTTTTTCGACCCCTGCAAGGAAGCGAGTTGCACCATGACCACACGATTCCATGTCTCATCGGTATTTTTCCGCCGGCTTCTGCTCTCCTCCCTGCTGAGCATGGCCATGGCCCTGAGCCACCCGGATGCCGCAGGGAGTAAAGAAAAGGATCCCGACACGGTCATCCTGATCTCGGACCCGGAAATCACCGACCTGCTTGATCAGCTTGCCGCTCCCCTGGTGCAGATCGCCCGCTTTCCTCCCGAATCCATCCGCTTTCATGTCATCCTGTCCGACTCTCTGAACGCCTTTGCCCTGGAAAACAATCATATTGTTTTCCATAGCGGTTTGATACTGGCGGTCCATAACCGGGATGAATTGGCCGGTGTCATGGCGCACGAAATGGGCCACCTGGTGGCCGGACACCACATCAAGATGCAGGATGAGGCCAGAAACCTCTCCATCCGCTCCCTGATCGCCGCTGCCGTGGGCATTGCAGCCGGCGTCGTCGCCCACGACAGCAACATTGCCGAAGCCGCCATCGCGGGTGGCGCCGCATCCTCGCATACATCCATGCTGACATCCATGCGGCAAAAGGAACAGCAGTCCGACCGAATAGCCATCAGCTTCCTCTCCCAGGCAGGCTACAACCCCATCGGTCTGGCCCATTTTCTGGAGCGCATCAACCGTGAACAACGGCTTGCTTCCCAGCCTCCCCCCTACCTGCTCACCCACCCCTTGAGCTCTGCCCGCATCACCGAAGCCAAAGATTCAGCGGCCATCTACCCACCGCCCAACCCCAGGCCCGATCACGGCAAATCTGCCTGGATCTCCCGTATCCAGGCCAAGCTTGCAGCCGGTGTCGGCGATGATCCTGGCGCCAGCGCTGAACGCCTCCATAAACGCATGACACTCGGCGACAGCGCCGAAACCATACAAGCTGCCCGCTACGGCCTAGCCATGGCTCAACGCTACGGCGGGCACCTGAGCGATTCCGAAGCCAACCTGACAACCCTCCTGAGCGAATCCCCCAAAAATCCCTACTTCCTGCGCGAACGCGGCGTGACCCGCCTGGAGATGAACCGGATAGACGAGGCAGAGAAGGATTTCAAGGCGGCGCTGCTCCTGTTGCCCAACCATTTCGACCTGCGTTACCAACTGGCCGTCACCCTGATCGAACGCAAACAGTTCGAGCAGGCCAGCCGCATCTTGCGCCAACTCACCTCGGAACGTCCCCTGGAACCAAAACCTTTTTATCAATTAGGCCTGGTCGAGGGGGAGATGCAACGCCTGGGCGCCAGTCATCTGGCACTGGCCCGTTACCACCATCTGATGACCGACTCTCGAAACGCCCTTTGGCACTATCAGGAAGCCGTACGTCTTCTTCCCGCCCAATCCCAGGAGCAAACCATTGCCCAGGCGGAATGGGATCAACTTCGCCATCCGAAGAAACGTTGACTCTCGCTCCCTCCCGGACGGTGCGGCGCAGCGCGGAGGCCTCTTGCGAAAAACCCTGACGGCTTAGGATCCATGCCGCCGCCATGCGGTAATACCTCGGCTGGATCCCCTCCGTATCGGCATGCCCCCGGCCATCGTAGGCCAGGGAGAGCAACGTCATCCATGCGGCGTCCATCTTCCCTTCCCGGCCCTGGGTCACAGCCTGGACAAACCGGAACGCTCGCTGTACGGAGTCGCGTCCGGCAAAGGAGGCCAGCAGCGCCTGCATCTGTTGCACGCCCACGCGATCCCCCCGCAACAAATAGCCTGGCAGCGACCGCAACAGCCGACCATGGACCCCCGGCAACCAGTTGCCCCACCCCGGGGAAGCCACAAGACGCCCGGTGAGAACCACCAGACTCTCCTGCCCCACACCTTCAGACAACAACAAAACCCGCAGGGCGTCCGCCTCACGGCCAGGTGTCCGATCCAAAACAGCCAGCGCCTCCCCATACATCCCCAGGCGATGCAGTGCGTCGGCATAAAGCACGCGCATGGAATCTGTCAAAGGCAAGGCGGGATCCGACAATCCCGGATCCAAAAGACCACCCGTTGCCAACAAACCCTGTGGATGTCTGACCTCCTGATCCAACAGTGTCTCCAGGGCGGACTCCCGTTCCAGCATCTCCTCTTCGGGGGTGAAATAGCGTCGCAAAAGTCGAAACTGCTGCCAAGCCTCCCGCAACCCTGGAGGGCAGACGCGGGGCGCCGTCTTGCCGGTTTCTCCCTCGCCAATCTGGCGTATCCCCTTTTCAGGTAGCGCCGTCAGCCAATGCCGCATCGTTTGGGCGTGCAACACCCGGGCGCGCAACCCATCCCCCTCCTCCAGAAGATGGCGTATCTCCAAGAGCGCCTCGCCCGGCGCCCCCCGGCCAAAGTGCAGTTCAGCCAACAGTCGGCGCAGTTCTACCCGTTCCATCCGCTCCACCCAGGATGCGGCTTCCGACAACTTCGGCACCACGGTTAATGCCTTGGGAAGCTCCTGTACCCCCTTGCGTGCCGCCAGGACAGCCAGGGCAGCGTCAAGAAGAAAATCCGGTCGCGGGCGATCCTTGTCCTCGGCATAGAGGTTCAGCAACAACTCCGCCTCGGCGTCCCTCTCCTGGTACAAGGCACACAACCCCACGTTGCGTTGCACCCGAAAACGTTCCGCACCCTCAGGATGCGCCACCAGATAACTGCTGTAACGGTCGCACGCCTCGGGGTAACGCCCCTCGCCCAGCAGGATATCCGCCAACATCAACTGCCGTTGGGAATCCTGTGCACTCTCCTCCTCATACCTGCCGGTCAACAGGAGGCGCGCCGCAGCATAATCACCCAGGCGCAACAACGCCGCACGCTTGACCCGGACCCATGGCTCCACCAACAGAGGCGCACCGCCCAGATGGTGCAGGGCCGTGTCCGCCAGACGTAACGCCAACGCCGCTGCGCCCTCTGCCAGAATTCGCTCCACCACATCAACCGACAAAGGCAACGTACCCCCCACAACATCTTTGCCGGAAAGATCCTCTTCGCGAACCGGGACAAACCGCTGCGGCGTGGAGCCGATCCGCTCGCCAGCAGGCGCCAACCGCCGTGGCACCACGTCAAAACTCTTCAAACTCTTCCGAGCTGGCAGCGACTCCGGCAAGGAAAACTCCACTGCCGCCTGAATCGGTCGAAAAGAGAGGGGCATCGTCTCTGCCTGCGCCGTGGAAAACCACGCCAAAGCGAAAAGAGTCAACCAGCACCCGCGTAAAAAATGATTTGACATGGCATCGGGATCCTGGGGGGGGGGGGCGAAGCCCCATTTCTTGGCCATGATCATCGTCAACGAATTGGGGTCCAGGGGGCTGGATCCCTTGTGGGTCAAGGGCAGCGCCCTTGCGGGGTCCGGGCAGCGCCCCGTTTTTTTTCTTGCACGCCCCCCCCCCTTCTCCCAGGCCTTTTTTTGCGCTGTTTGCAAAAAAGGCTTAAGGGGCGACGGGCCACGGCCCCACACTAGTGGCTCAACCGACATTTTGAAGTGTTCACTTTTCGTGACTATTCCGCACTCTTTCAAGAAAAGCTTGGAAATGAAAGCCTTTGTCAGGGCTTCGCCCCGAACCCCACCAGGGCGCTGCCCTGGACTAAGCCAGGGAGCCAGCCCCCTGGACCCCGATTCATGGCTTGCCTGCACATCAAATCAACACGGTTGAACCACTAGGTGCGCTTTTCAGCGCCCAGTGTGGGGCCGTGGCAGGTTTTCCGAAGCCGGCTCAGGCAGCCTGTGCCGTCACCGCGTGGCCAAGGCGCACCACGCGGTTGTCCGCATCCACATAAACCAGTCGTGGCTGATGTTCTGCACATGCGGCCTCGTCCATGAGGGCAAAGGCGGCAATGATGACCAGATCCCCCGGCTTGGCCCGGTGGGCGGCAGAACCGTTCAGTGAGATCATGCCACTGCCCCGTTCGCCACGTATGGCATAGGTCACCAGCCGCTCGCCATTATTGACGTTCCAGATGTGAATCTGCTCGTACTCCCGGATTCCGGAAGCATCCAGCAAATTTTCGTCAATGGCGCATGAACCTTCGTAATCCACCTGGGTTTCGGTTACGGTCGCCCGATGAATCTTGCATTTCAGCACGGAAAGTTCCATCCGCTTCTTCGCCTCCCTTAATTGCGAACCAGCCGCCGGTTGTCGATCAGCCGGGCTGATCCGACCCAAGCGGCCACCAGAACAACAGGATCCTTTTCGACCTGCCCCAAGGGCGCCAGCGTATCCGGATCCCGCACCGCGACATAATCGATGCGGGTGATTCCGGCCTCCGTCAGCACCTGACCTGCCAGAGTCTCAATCCGCGCCGGATCGCGCTCACCGTCTGCGTAGGCGGCCTGCGCCGATGCCAGAGCACGCGACAACGCCAACGCCTGCTGCCGTCCCGCCGCATCGAGGTAGCGATTGCGGCTGGACATGGCCAAACCATCCGCTTCACGGATGGTTGGCAACCCCGTCACCCGAACCGGCATGGCCAAATCCCGGACCATCTGGCGAATGACCAGGTACTGCTGATAATCCTTCAGGCCAAAGTAAGCCTCCTGGGGACGCACCAGGTTGAACAGGATGGCCACGACCGTCGCCACCCCCTCAAAATGCCCGGGCCGACAGCGGCCACACAGGTCGCCGGCCAGATCCCCGACATGGATGCGCGTCTGATGATTTTCTGGATAAATATCCTGAACGGTGGGCAAAAACAGGGCGTCGCAGCCCGCCTCTTCCAGGATGGCCCGATCCTGTTCCAGGGTCCGGGGATAGCGTTGAAAATCTTCGTTGGGGCCAAACTGAGTGGGGTTGACGAAAATGGAGCCAACCACCCGGTCGCACGCCCGTCGCGCCGTCTGAAACAGGGAGAGGTGACCCACGTGCAGCGCACCCATAGTTGGCACAAAGCCCAGGCGACGCCCGGCCACTCCGGCGCTGCCCAGAAAACGCTCCAGCTCGTCACGATTCGCAAGAATGTCCATGTCTCACGCGCTCGCCCCGCATCAACCACCGAAACTGTGTTCCGTTCCCGGGAAAAGTCCCTCCCGGACTTCCTGGACAAACCGACCCACGGCCTGACGTACCTGCTCTCCTCCCGGCATGTACTCCTTGACGAAGCGGGGTTTGATCCCCTCATACAGCCCCAGCAGGTCATAGAGAACCAGAACCTGTCCATCACACTCGACGCCGGCGCCAATACCGATGGTGGGAACAGGCACCCGAGCTCTGATCTCTGCGGCCAGGGGAGCGGGAATACCCTCAAGGACAATGGCCGCAGCCCCGGCACTGGCCAGCGACTCGGCATCGGTCATGATCCGCCTGGCGGAAGCCTCGCTCCGACCCTGGATCCGGAAACCACCGAAGGCATGCACCGACTGCGGCGTCAGCCCCACGTGCCCCACCACCGGAATGCCCCGCTCCACCAGAAAGCGAACTGTGGGGGCCATGCTCTCCCCCCCTTCCAACTTGACAGCGTGCCCGCCGCTCTCCTTGAGCACCCGCACCGCACTGGCCAACGCACTCTCCAGGCTGGCATGATAACAGCCAAAAGGAAGGTCGCAGACGACCAGCGCACGAGATGCCCCACGCACGACAGCCCGGGTATGATAAATCATGTCATCCAGGGTAACCGGCAAGGTAGTGTCGTGCCCCTGCACCACCATACCCAGGGAGTCACCCACCAGCAGGAGATCCACGCCAGCCTGGTCCAGCAGTCGGGCAAAGGTAAAATCGTAGGCGGTGACCGCAACAATCTTGCAGCCATCCTGCTTCATTTGCAGCAAATCGGGGGCCGTCACGCGCTTAACCACCATGAAGCGCCCTCAGTACCGGTCCACAGATCACGGAACCCGCCCCTTTTGATATGCGCGAGCCAACAAAAAAGCAAAAAAACCGCCAGCAAGAGCTGCGGACGGCCATCGAACCAAGTGGCATAACCCTACCTGTCCCGGTCTTCCCGACCCACATGGGCAAAGTCGATCCAGGCCTTTCCCCGGTTTCGCCCCAAGGAGGCAGCCCGCCTCACTCTGGTCACCGCTCCCCGGCAAAGGGGCGTCGGTGCCATGCGCGGCAGCCTCCCTATACCGGACGGATCATCCACCTCTTTCAGCAGTTTGTCAATGGTTTTACACCATACCGGGTGTTGAAGCGCTCCGTTCAGGTCGGCCAGCGGTTGAAGAACAAAGCGGCGCTCATGCATGCGGGGATGTGGCAGGATGAGACGGTGATTGCGCAGAACACGCTTGCCAAAAATCAGCAGATCCAGATCCACCTTGCGGGGCCCCCACCTTCGCTCCACTCCCCGCCGCCGTCCCAGACGCCGCTCAAGGCGGCGCAAAAAAAGAACCAGGGGCACCGGTTCCAAACGGCTCGCAACCGCAAAAACGGCGTTGGTGTACCAGGGCTGGGCAATCGGACTCAGTGGCTCGGTCAGGTAGAGCGGCGAAATCCCGAGCAGCCGCAAAGACCTCGAACGCAACACCGCATCCACGACGCAGCGCCACGTCCTTGCGGGACGCCCCAGGTTGGCTCCAAAACCGACCCAGGCCGTTCGCGCCAACCTTCCACGCCAGGAGATCAGACAACCACCTTGACGTGCCAGGGCTCGAAACGCACCCCCAACAGGTTATCCTGCGGATAGCGCATCTGGGTGTAGCCAAACTCCCGCAATTTTTTGAAGACATGGGTCTCCACGAAACGCGCCGTAAAGTTGGCTTCACCAAACCCCACCTGCCCCACGTCAAAATCGCCCACGCCATGGAAGGAGTAGCCCGGGGGGGCCAGGGAGCGAGAGGCCAGGGAAAGATTGCCGCTGGCCTCATAGGCCTTGGTCAAAAACAACAAAAACTGCTTGGGAACGCTGCGCACACCGGAAGTCAGGATCACCTGGTCGCCAATGTCACGGCGAATGCGGCGATAAACCTCCACAGCCTGCCCCTTGAAAAGAAAATTGCCGGTAAAAGGCACCTTGACGACCTCCTGCCGCGGCGTGCGGTCAGTCAGGTTTTTGAGAGGCTTCTTGCCCATAAACCCGTAGGTGGACGCGGTCTCATGAAAAATCATCTCCATGAAGTCCAACTCAGCCCGTGTAAACAGACCAACACGGGGCTTTTCCGCAGCGAGTTTGACGGCCTCATCAAAATCCAGGAGGTAGAAGTTTCCGTATCCGATCACCTGTTGCAGACGTTCCAGGCGCCGAACCGTCGACTCAAGAATTTTAAATTGGGCCGGATCCAGGTAGGCGTCGCCGGGCAGATGCTCGTTGAAATGCCGGGTCCGCAACAAAGCCAACTCCAACTCCGGGTCGTTGGTCACATCGACATCCGACTCAGAATCCGAGAAAGCAGCCATGGCATCAGGGGCGAACCCCATCCCGGCGGCCCCCAAGGCTACACTTCTTAAAAACTGACGCCTTTTCATGTCGATAAGCCCTGGCGATTCTCACTTGATACGAGAGATGCCCCCAACCCCGACGACAACCCATACCGGGCCAGAGTAGCACACTCCACTGCCGCCCTCAAGCCAAGCCGGATAACCCACCCGTCACGCCCCCCCATGCTACCGCAATTTTTAAAAAAAACAAAGTCACATACTCTTCCCGAATTGACGCTCTGGCCCGGATTAAAGTAAAACCAGACGTGGCGCACCCAGGCCAAAACCGGCAAGCCATTCGACACCATACCAGGACGGCCCGCGTTCCACCCCGATTTATTTTTTTCGCTCCGGAAAATCATGCCCAACCGTCCCTGTCGATCCGTCATCGCCCATCGCTCCGTCCGTAGAATCCTGAACGCCTGCCTTTGGGGAAGCATGTTGTGCTGGAGCCTTCTCGCTCCAGCACACGTCTGGGCCGGAACACACCTCCGGACCACCAAACCGCTCATGACCCCACAAGGACGAATCACCAAAATCTGCGATCTGATCGGACGCAAACTCAGTAGCGTCACCACCGCCGATTGCACCACCAGCGGATTGCAGATCACCGGCAGCCGATCCGTCAACGGACTGCCCCTGCTCCTCAAGGAATACGCCCCCCGCTCCGACAAACCACCCCAGGCCCGCATTCTGGTCCTCGGTGGCATCCATGGCGACGAATACTCTTCGATCAGCATTGTGTTTCAATGGATGCAGAAATTGGACCAATTCCATTCGGGCTTGTTCCATTGGCACGTCGCTCCCCTGGTCAACCCTGACGGGCTGCTGATGCCCAAATCCCAGAGGATGAATGCGCATGGGGTCGATTTGAACAGAAATTTTCCCACCGACGACTGGGAAAAGGAGAGCCAAAACTATTGGGTCAACACCACCGGGCGCGATCCCCGGCGATTTCCCGGCTCCCGCCCGCTGAGTGAACCAGAATCCCGTTGGATTTACGATGAAATAGAAAGTTTCCGGCCCAATGTCATTGTTTCGGTCCATGCGCCATACAATCTGCTGGATTTTGACGGGCCCAAAGCCAAACCACCCCACAAGCTCGGCCATCTTTACCTGGATCCCATGGGCACCTATCCCGGTTCCCTGGGGCGTTATGCCGGCGTCGAAAAAAACATTCCCATCATCACCATCGAGCTGACCTACGCCGGAATCATGCCGACCAGCAACGAAACCCGTAACATCTGGACAGATTTGATCCATTGGATCAACACCAATATCACCAACACCCCGGCTCCCGCCCAGATCGCCCAGGTCGCCCGCCCCGAACCAAAACCCTTGCGCATCCAATCAAATACCGCCTCTTCGCCAACAACCCTTCTGCCACTGGCCACCCCATGAATCCAGAGCTGGAGAAGCTGCACCCCTACCCATTTCAAAAACTTGCAACCCTGCTGCACGGAGTCACACCACCCCCGGGGTTGCGCCCCATCGACCTCTCCATCGGTGAACCACAACATCCGGTGGCCCCCTTCCTGCGCGAGCGACTGGCTGCCTCCCTGGATGGCATCACCCGCTATCCAACCACCCGGGGTCAAGCCAACCTCCGACAGGCCATGGCCCAATGGCTGCAAACACGCTTCCATCTGGATGCCGTGCATCCCGAGCGTCACATTCTGCCGGTCAATGGCACCCGCGAGGCCCTCTTCTCCATTGCCCATGCGGTCGTCGACCGTTCCCGGCCCGGCCCGCCACCGCTGGTGGCCATGCCCAATCCCTTCTACCAAATCTATGAAGGGGCCACCCTGATGGCCGGAGCAGAGCCGATCTACGTGGAAACCCGTGCCGAAAATGGTTTCATCCCCGACTTCGCGGCGCTGGGAGATGAAACCCTGAAGCGGGTGCAACTCGTCTACCTCTGTACCCCTTCCAACCCGACCGGCACCGTTTTGTCGGAAGATCGCTTGATGCACCTGATCGAGCTGGCGGATCGTCATGATTTTGTCCTCGCCTCCGACGAATGTTACTCGGAGATCTGGTACGAAGCCCCGCCGCCCGGACTCCTGCAAGCCGCCCAGCGCATGGGCCGCAACGACTACCGGCGCTGCGTGGTGTTCCACTCCCTCTCCAAAAGGTCCAACATGCCAGGCGCCCGTACCGGCTTCGTCGCCGGCGATGCGGACATTCTGGACCGCTACCTGAAACTGCGCACCTATACCGGGTGCGCCACCCCACCGTTCATCCAGGACGTGGCCACCCTGGCCTGGTCCGATGAACATCATGTGGCGAAAAATCGGCTCCAGTACCAACAAAAAATGATCGATGCCCAAAACATCCTGGCACCACACATCCCCTTGACACGGCCACAGGCCGGCTTCTACCTGTGGTTGCAGGTTCCGGGTGGCGGCGAAGCCTTCGCCCACGCCCTGTACGCCGAACAAGCGGTCACCGTCCTGCCAGGCGCCTACCTGGGGCGCGATGGCAGCCGGGGCAACCCGGGCCACGACCATGTCCGGGTGGCCATGGTGGCGCCGTTGACGGAAAACCGGGAAGCCATGCAGCGCATGGCCAAAATGTGCGAAAAAATAAAGCAAAAGTGACCATTCAGCACCCGGCAACGCATCGGGGTCCAGGGGGCTGGCTCCCTGGCAGGTCCAG
>JADGBZ010000086.1 GCA_015231175.1 Magnetococcales bacterium
TGTTTGACGGGTGAAAAAACTGTCAAGAAGGGAAAAACTTGAACATCGAGTGTAAAGATTTTTCTCTGAGAATTTTCCCGCCTGGGTAGCTCTTGGTCCGCCACCCTCCTCCCCGGGGGGCTTTCTCGTGCGCTGAAAAACCTCGCAGACCCTCTCCCAAGCCGAAAATATTATCCAATATTTCCAAAGCTTACGAAACAGCAGCGGTCTTGGTTCACTTGTCCGACAGAACCTTCCACCGGTCCAGAGACGGCTATTTTTTCTCCCTTCGCCATCATTCTCCATTTCAACTATACTGTGGGCTAAAAGGTATAGTTGAACTGAACGGCTTCGCCGTAGCTGGCTCCCAGCCTCTTGTGCGGCACCTCCCTCCCAGCCGCTCTTGCCATAAAATCCCTTCCATCCGCTGGCCCGTCGCCAGCCTCACCTTTGGATGAAAGGGAAATACGGGTTCTGACCCACGAACAAATCCAGAAGCTCCTGGCCACCATCCGCAGTCCGGTTCAGCGGAAAGGTTGCGCTCCGAGTCTGGCCCATCACCACCAAGGATCTTCCCGGGCAAATGTTTACCTCAGGAACGTCTTTACCAAGGCCACCCAGGCGTCAAATTTGGAACATCAGTGTGCTTGGATATGCCCCTTCCGCTGTGCATCACCGCCATCCATCCGGTGAAAATTCTATAGACCCCATCCCTCCCAAGGCCACGTTCAGTTCAACCAGGTTTTTGCGTCGGCTGCGCGCCGCAAAAAGCCTTTATTCTTTTTTCTTTCCCGTTCCTTTTTCCGCGTCGCGACGCTGGAGAACGCCAGCTTCCACCAATTTTTCCGACATGTTTTGCATGGCTGCCAGGGATACCAAAAAACCGCGCAGGGACATGACCAAATGCTGCCGGGTCTCGGGAACTGGATTGCCGCTGTCATCTTTCTCCGTGTGGGAAAGTCCCACGAGATTCATGCGCACCATACCCAGGTTGAAGCTGATGTCGCCAATCCCTTCAATGTAGCTCTCTGGAACCATCAGGCTGTCTTTGCTCATTTCCAAGTCTCCTGTTCTCGGTTTTTACTTATGCTAGGGGGGGATTCAAAAGGTGCTGAATCGCATTCACTGTTGTTGATCCGGTATTTCAATTTGCCCCGGCGCACCCAGTCGCACAGGCTGATGGGTATTATCGAACTCGACTTTGACCTCAACCAGACCGCTTGCCACATCCATGACCGGCGAAAGGAACACCACTTTTCCTTCGCGTTGCACCTCAGCATTCATGGTTTGCAATTTCAGGCGCACAACACCACCCGGCGCCAGGTGTTTGGCCCATTTTTCTTCAAGATTGCAGATCAACAGACCGGTTTTGGTATCAGCCACCCGCACAACCACCTGGTTGGCCTGGGCCGTTTCTCCCACCTCCATGGCTTGTCGCAGTACCACACCTGCCATGGGTGAGAAAAGGGAAAGCTTTTTGAGTTCCTCCTCTTCCACTTGAAAACTTATTTTTTCTTCATTTTTTAAATATTCAAGGTGTTCACGCTCCAGGGCGGCCACTTTGGCTTCCAGACGTTTTTTCTCCATTTCTTCCAGGCTGATGGAGCGATTTTTGCCGTGCAACTCCTCGAACATGGCAAGAAGAAATTTTTCGTTCTTTTCTTTGACTTTGGCGGCCCCCAACTGGGATCCATCTTCGGCGACATGACGGGCCAATCCAACTTTCAAGCGCTGCATATGATCTTCCAGACGCAGCAACAACCGGCCAGGCGCCACGGTTTCGCCTTCCCGGGCGCCGACGACCAAAACCCTGCCAGAGACGGGCATGCTCATGCTGACATCTCTTCTGGGTTCGGTAAAACAGCCAACCATGGCGTGTGTCAGTGGCGTCGAGTGCGGGGGATCCTGGATCGGGTTGCCCTCCAGACCATGGACCACCGAAGGCCAGACCAGGGCCAGAACCCAGAAGAGTTTTCGTTGCACGAGGTTACTGACCAGAATTTTCATTCTGCGCCTCTGTTTTTGAAGAGGGCTCAACCAGAACCCGATCCATGATAATCTTCCATGCTGGACCTATCTTGGTAAATATCAGACTCTTGGCCTCCACGACATGAGAATCGGACAAAATGTCATGTTGGTCGAACGTGGCTTCAACGTAGCCGTTTTCAGTTTGTCGCAAGTAAATTTGTTCCGTGGAAATGTGTTCTTCGCCGATGTTGCGAAAGGTTTCCGCCATATTTTCTTCCCAGGATTTGCGTGATGTCGTTTCGTCTGGTTGATACTCCGGGGCGTAAAAACCGAGATATTTTTTGACATCGCGAGTGGTTCTGGCCTCTGCCCAGGCCTGGATGGTATCCCAGACTTCCACAAACTGTTGCTTGTCGACAGGTGTGGCATCGGGCTGTTCAGAAGTGGAAGTGCGTGGCAACGCCTCCGCGCCAAAGCGTGCCAACATGCTTCCTTCGGCCAGGTAGAGACTGACCAAAGCTTTGCGGTAGCGCAGCAGGGACTGGACTTCCGCCTCCTGACTTTGTTTCACCAATGACTCCTGATGCAACAGGTCACGATACTCTCCTCGACCCGCCTTATGATCGGCCAGGGTTGTTTTCCACTTCTCCTGACTGGCCTGGGTCAAACGTTGCATGGTTTTCCACTCCTTGCGACCATTCTCCACCTGTTTCATCTGGGTGTGGACCATGTTGGCAATCTGGACTTCGGTGTTCTTGATATCCAGCAACGCCCTCTCCTTGCGCTTTTTGGCCGCATCCCATTGACTTGTTGCCGACACCCCGCCAAACAGGGGAACATCAAACTGCAAACCGATACTCCAGACTTTATTGTGGTCATTATTAAGCATCTTCAATGGTTTCGATGTATCGTGCGCCAATCCGTTGAAACCATAGCTGGTTACCAAGTCCAATTGGGGCAGCTTTTGGTTGGCAAGATAGACGATGCGCACATCCTCCTGGGCGGCTGATTTTTTGGCTATCCGCAACTCCGGTCGCAAGGTGAAGGCATATTCCAGGCTGACGATCTCCTGTGGCGCCTCCTCTTCACTTTCCAATGCCTCGGTCGTCTCGACATTCACCTTGTCCACATCCCGTTGCATGAAGAGGTGGTTGTAGAGCGCATCTTCGGCGGAGATCAGAGCCTGACGGGCGGCGTTCAACTGGGCCTCTCTCTGGGAAACCAGAGCGAGATATTCCAGGAGTTCGGAGCTTGCCGTTCGCCCCGCCTTGGCCCGCGCCTCTCCATCGACCAGCAGTTTGCGGGCAACATCTGCCGCTTCCTGGCGAATATCCAAAACTTTCTTGGACCAACACAGATCAAGGTAGGACATGGCGGCTTGGCCCAAAAGTTCCATGGCGGACAATCTTCCGCGCTCTTTGGCCAACTCCGCGTCCCCGGAGGCCAGACGCATGTTGGACGTGACCGCGCTGCCAAACCCTTTCAGCAGGGGCTGTGTCAGGGTGACTCCCTCAAAAGTTTTGAACTCTCCACCGGTGCTGTCTCCTGTCTGGAGAGTGTTGTTGATCTCCCGCATGCCGGATTCGACTTCCAACTGCGCACCGGTGGCCATGATCTTTTTTTTCAACCCCACCTTATGCTCTTTGCTGCGCTCGTAGTACTCCGGCAGGAAGGATCGTTGCATGCTCTCCTCCACCGTATTGGGGGTCATTTCATCACGGTATTTCGTTGCGGCGACAACACGGGGTTCAAAATCACCTTTCGCATGATCGATCTGCTTTTCAGCGATTTCGGCGTCAAGCCGTGACATGGTCAGTTTGCCGTTTCTCTGTAAAACCTCGGAGACGAACTCTTTCAAATTCACTTTCATTGCTGCGGGCTGGCCTTCTTCCCGACTCCATCCGGATTGCATCCATCCCAAGATACCGGCGAGCACCAAGGCAATTGTTTTCATCTTGATCGCCATTGTGCCACCTTCGTTGTAATTATACGGTCTATCTACTCCCACAAGGTATTTGTTTTATGGACAATGCGCCGTCTTCGACTCTCTATCGCACGGGTTCGGTGTTGCACCCAGCGCAGCATGGCTGCGGCGAGCAGGTTATAACAGGGATATTTTTCCGTCAAGTATGAGAATAATATGGCCGGCACATGGGCCTGTACATTCTTCTCGTCCAGACTGACATAGAAAGAACCACCCACTTGCTCCTCTTCAGTTTCCCTTGCAAGCAGCTTATGGACGCGGCACTGGTTGTCCAGCATTTCCGCCACCAGGATCTGACGGTTGGGGGGGCATTTCTCTTCGCCATCGGGATTGACCACCATGTCAACCCGAGGGTCTGTGTGGCCGGACAAAAACGCAACCCTCCGTGCGCGCAGCAGATTGACCAACATTTGGGCGCTGCCGGGTTGACGCACCACGACCCACACCAACTTTCCGCCCGCCAAGGTCGACGCAATCTCCTCCAGAATGGCCCGCCATTTTTCTTCACCCGTGGCAAACAAGCGTTGGGGAATGGGGTGGGGTTGTGTGAAACGTTGGTGGGTACATAGCAGCGTTTTGTCGTAGAGTGACCAATAGTCCCCCCGGTCATGACAGGCCAACGCCGTGATGCCGGCAAACCTGGGGTAGGAACATAAAAAGGAGGTGATGGCACAGCGTGCCTCCATTTCTGGAGCGGAAGACGACGCCACACCTTCCATCACCTCCAGTATCTGACGCAGCGCGGGATCCCAGGCACGGTCCACGGGCACCACCCGTCCTTCCATCACCCGATAGTCACGCTCACGGCGCAACAGACAGGCGACCGTCAACACCTTTTCCATCACCTCGATGCGCCGTGGCTTGCTGCGCCAGGTCGGCGGAAAACCTGCCAGAGATGCGCAAATTTTATCTTGGCCTGACGCTGTCAAAGTCACCTTACCCGCCAGGGCATTGATGGTGAAATCGACGGAGTTCTGCAACTCCGACAGCAGGGAGAGGCATACCTTGACTGCCTCCAAAAAGGCCGGATCGACACTGTGCTTCCACAATACGCCCGGCACGAGCGCCGCATCCAGCATGACCAGATCGGCTTCGGCAACGACAGCCGTTGCCAGACCCCGCATGGCAAGATGGTCCGGTCGCTCGTTGGGCCTGACCAGCCAACGCAAACGATTCCGCTCCGCGACCCGCCCAACGCCGACCCGCTGCCGGTCGCGCAAAAAATCCACCACCGCCTCGCGCACCGCCACGCATGTCACATCACATGCGTATGACCGGTTGCGCTCCTCCTCACCCATGCCACTCCGTACCAAACCAACCGTCAGGTTGATGGGGGTACCCAGCACGGTGGCCAGGCGGGCGTGTTCCAGAGCCGAAGCGTCGTTGCTGGTCAGCACATGGCAGAACGGTCCGCGCCAGGTCGCCAGAAACGCAGCCAGAACGGTACCCAGGACGCGCTCCGTACGCGGAAAATGTTCGACCAGAAACCCTTCCGCAAGCCCGAGGATCACCTGAACCATTTCGGGGCCGCACGTCGTGCCCAGTTGGCGACGAACCACCTCCAGCAGCAGGGGGCACACCGCATCCACACGCGCTTCAGGGGTGCGTTTGAGGAGGATCCTTTGTTGCTGCAAACGTTGCGACAACTCCACTTCCGTCAACGACCGACACCCCTGAAACTCATCGAGAATGGCGGCAACCCGATCGGCGAAGGTTTTTCCGCGTCTCTGTTCCAGCCATCCTCGGGCGGCGTGGAGCCACCCGTCCAACCCGACCTGGGGCGGGGTTGGCTGTTCCAGGTTCAGGAGGCGGTATTCGACGGTGGGCAGGATCATATTTGATAACGTGACTGCAAAAAGGCTCTCCACTCCTGCACCCATTGCACCAGCAGGGATTTTTTTGGCAAGGAAAGGCGAACCTCCCCGGTACGTCCATGCACCAGCGCCGTTGCGCCATTTGGTGGCAATGCCACTTGAATCAGGAAAAAAGGCTCTACGGCTGTCAAACCACTCCTATCGTCTGCGGCCACTTCAATCTTGCCACCTCCCATCCACCCCAAAGCCGCCGAGGGCAATTGCTGGTGGTGAAAAGGCACGACCCGAACCCGGCCACCCACGAGAATGTTCTCTCCTTGACCTTTGAGACGTATTTCAACTTTTTCCACCGGTTCGGAAAAAAGGGCCGAAGACTCCTCCTGCACAGCCACGGCGGTAAAGCGAAAGGAGGATGTGTCCACAATCCACCCACTTCCTTCACCGCGTCCGATCCAGCGGCCAAAATGCATCACGTTGGTGTCCGTGACCCACACCCCCTCCTGTCTGGCACGCACGGTCAGGGCGTCTATCATGCTTTCCAGGGAGGCAATATTGGCTGTGACAGACGCCAACTGTTTGGCCAGAGGGGCGAGATCCGCCGTCCGACCACTGCCTGCCCGTCTTTGCATGGCCTCTAGTTCCTCTCGTTGCGCCCTGGCCATGGCCACATCCCACGTCAACGAGGGGTTTTCCAGGCGAAACAAAGGGGCCCCTGCTGCCACGCGCCGACCGGAGGGAGCAAGAACGTCCACCAGCCGACCCGGTGTATCCACGATGACCGCCAGGTGGCGTTCCGCCTCCACCACTCCGGAGGCCCGCAAAGTATGCGACCAGGGCAACCAGCCTAACAGGATAAAACCAAGGATGAACAATAGGACAACCCTGATGCTGGTCGCACGCCGATGTTGGGCAAGGGTGGGAGACATCATCAGGTACCGTACCAGACGATACAGGGGCAGTATAGCCGAGGAGACGAAGACGGACAATCCCATAAGTAACCCAAAAATAAAATATTTATCGATAATGGATATCATAATACCAATCGACAACAATGGGCGATAAATACTACTTCCCACGCCATGGAGGAAGAACCAGAAGGCCTCCCTGGGTGTTCTGGCCACGCTCTGACTGCCGGATATGCCCAGCAGGTATTTTTCCATGAGATGGACCAACTGTTTCCGGGCATTCTGGGCCAGATTGGGCATGTTCAAAATGTCGGAAAGTATGTAATAGCCATCATACTTGAGCAGAGGGTTGGCATTGAAAAGTGCGGTAGAGACAGTTGCTACAAACATGACATTGTAGGCCAAGGCGTGCAGCATGCCCCCCTCGCCTTGGCTCCAAAAGAGTGCCGCCAACGCACCCAGAAAAAATTCCACCAGCATGCCGGAGACGGCCACCATGACGCGATGCCAACGGTTGCGAAAGGCCCAACTGGCGGTGGCGTCCATGTAGGGCATGGGCATCAGGAATACCAACACCAGACCCACTTTATGGACTTCCCCCCCCAGATAACGACAAGCCAAGGCATGGCCCAACTCGTGGAAGGCTTTCAAGATGGCAAAAGCTAGGTACAGCACCAGGAGGTTGTCTGGAGCGATGATGCCTTGCGCCTGATCCCGGATCCGCTCCCCATGCTCGATCACCACCTTGAGGCCGGCGAGCACCACACCCAGCCACAACATGCCGCCCCACCGCCCCAGCACAGGACGCACCCAGGGCAAAACAGCCACGAGCCATCGATCCGGATCCAGCAGGGGAATGCGGAGTGAGGTCAGGCCTGCGATGCGCACCCACAAGGATTTCCGGCCCTTTTTTTCGTGGCGGGCAAAAATTTGTTCCAGATCCCGGGCGGACTCCTGAGCCATCAGGTTGGCTTGCAGAAGAGAGATGAGAATCATGGCCGCTTCTGCCTGGTTGGGCGCCGTGTCTGGATGTCTGGCCACGGTTTCATGCCAGATCTCCTCCACCGTGCGATCCCGCCGCAAGCGGGCCACAAAATCCCAGGCCTCTGGTTGCAAACGAAAAAAACGATTGTTGAACGGGTCGAACAGAACGCGCCAACGACCGCCATGAAAGGCCTGGTACCAGGTGCGAATGCTGGGACGCAAGGCACAACGCATCCCGGCCACGCGGCGCCACCCCTCACCAGAGACAGGATCGGATGCCAGATTGGAATCCATGGTAACGATCCATCACCCATCAAGAAAAGCTTTGACATGAAAAACTTTGTCAGGGGTTCGGGGCGAAGCCCTGACAAAGGCTTTCATGTCCAGGCTTTTCTTGGAAGCGGGGTCCAGGGGGCTGGCTCCCTGGCAGGTCCAGGACGGAGTCCTGGTGGGGTTCGGGGCGAAGCCCTGACAAAGGCTTTCCTGTCCAGGCTGTTTTTGAAAGAGTGGTGAATAGTTGCGTCGCATGAATGATTACCACCAAAAGAGCAGCCGTAAAAATTCGACCATGCGATGGGTGAAGATCCACAATATCGAGCGTTTTTCCACGTCGATTTTGGCAACGCCACTCATGCCCGGTCGCCACCAGGGGGCGGTGTGGCCCAATACCCTGGCACGAACGACAAAAATATTTTGTCCCTTCTTGACCACGGCGATGGGATCGATCCGTTCCACCTCCACAGGAAAGGACTCCTGTGGACGTCCTAGAAAGGCGATCTCGCCCTTTTTGCCCACCCCGATTTCGTGTAGATCCCGCTCCATGAGATCGATCTCGATGTAAAGGTGTTCCATGGAGGCCACCTTGAACAGGGTGTCACCCTCCTTGACCGGGGCGCCCAGAAGTTTGGCCAGATCACCCTCCACCACAATCCCGGCGACCGGCGTCTGAATCACGGCAGCGCCGAGATGAAAGCTGATTTTCTCCTTTTTGGCCTGAGCCTGGGCGATCTGGGCCATGGCGATACGCATTTCCGCCAGGCTGTGCAATGATTTCGCTTTCTCCGCCTCTGTGGCGTAGCGGGCAACCTCGGCGGTGGCAGCGGTCTCTTCCAACAGCAAAGACCGGCGATCCAGGGTCAAAAGCTTTTGCCCCCGCGCCACCATGTCACCCACCTTGGCGAACACCTCCTCGATATAACCATTGTAGGGTGCGGAAAGAACGCGCAGGTCGTCCGTTGCCAGCATGAACGACCCCTCCACCCTGTACGATAAGGTGCTCGTTCCCAGAACGCCCAATCCCAACGCCAACAGCAACATGCCGACTTTGGCCCAGGTGCGTTCCAGGCCCAGGATGCGACCGGCGCCCTCACGCACCAGTTTGAGCAGGCAGGCGCCGACCCCTCGTTCCGCTCCTCGCCGTGTCACCACGCCCGGCGTCACCATGTCCAGGGTCAAGCGCAGCAGACGCACCTCCTCGGCGGAGAAGGGGGGGCTCCAACGTGTACAGAGCACGGCGCCCACCACCTCGTTCCGGAAACGGACGGGCAGACTCAGCAGATGGCCGCCCCCCTGCTCCCGATGACAAATTTCATGATCCCGGATGATGGAACGACTCGTTACAGGCGCCGGATACAGGATCTCTTCGTCCTGGTCGGCGGCCTCGCTCATGGCGGATTCAATCACCTGAACCAGCGAGACGGTCCGCTCGAAACCGTCCATGTGGCTGGCGGCTCGCAAACGCATGCCCGCCTCTTCCTGCCAACCCAGGGTGCCCCATTCCAGGGAGAAACGGGTGGCCAGATGGTTGCATATCTTCATGGCCATTTCTGTGAAGTTTTTGGCATGGGCCAACTCCGCCGTCAGGAGCAACACCTCCAGAAGGTGGTTTCCTTCCAGGCGGGCAAGTGCGAGATCGTGTGCCAGATGGTGCAGACGCGGAATATGAGGCAGAGCACCCAACTCCGCCACCAGCACTTCAAAAGAGTGTGCGCACTCCGGGTCGATCAGGAACACCGCAACGATCGTTTCTCCAGATGCATCGACCCCGAGATGCGCGGCGAGCATCAGGCCAAACTCCCCTTGCGTCTCCCTGGCCTGTCCCTGTTGTGCAGCCATGCGGGCCATCTGCTCCGCCCGTCGGGCCACACCGGGATAGCGGCCCAACCCCCCCCCTTCCGGCCAGATGATCCTGGTTTGCGGATGACCACCCTTGTCGACAAAGATCCAACCACATTTGGCCTCGGCGTGGAGGGCGCACCGCTCCAGGAGCGTCGACCAAAACGCCTCCTCCGTCAGGGATCCATCCGCCAGTTCAACCAGCTCCTCCCACTCCATGAACGACATGGCCGATCACATGCGGAAGTGCGAGGCTTGGCGCTTCATGCGCCCTTTTTGTCGGCAACAACGTTGCTTTTCGTTCGCGCCGGGCCGGCCCGACGTTCCTTGCCGGGATCCACGACCATACCCGCCTCAACCATGCGCTCCATCATTTTTTCCATGTTGCTGAAAATTTGCATAAAACCCTGTGGCGTCATGACCAAGGTCTGGGATGGTTCGAGCACAGACTTTCCTTCTGCATCCCGGGCGGAGGCTGACGCAGCCACAAACTCCAAACGCACCATGCCGTTGACCAGAGAGACGTGTCCCAGGCCATCCACAAAAACGTAACCACCCGTTTTCATCACCACCTACCTCGCTACTGCTGCAAGATGCCATCGAGTCCCAGTGCGATCAGCAATGCCACCAACTCCTCCTTCGACACCGCTTGACCGTCACCCAGCTTGTTCTGCAAAGAAGCGTGGAGATCCTCAAGCGTGACCTGACCCTCCTTGGCCAGCAGGGTGGAGACTAGCACTTCGCTGATCAGATGCAAAGTCGGCTCGGAAACCATGGTTTGGGCGACCTGCACGCGCGCGTCGGTGACGGTGATCGGTTTGGTGGCGTCTTTGTTGCCAAAAGCCGATTCCGTCGATGACTTGCCACTTTCAGGGCCATGACGATCCTGGTTTGGCCTGTCCAACAAAGCGCCGAGGGCGGCATGGGGAGCGGAAAGGTTGTGGCCCAGGATGTGACCCGGTGTATTGTCGGGTATAGTGGATTGGTTCTGGTTGTTGCCACCGGCCTGTGTGACGACATCGGACAGTGCGTTTGTTCCGTTGGCCTGCGTGATCACATGCGCAAGTGAGCTCGCAGCATCCACTCCGCTCAACGTGACCTGGGTCGGAACATGACCGACCACCCCATCCTGCACACTCTTGAAAATATCCAGATTGGAAACCAACACATCCAGAGGGTTGCCCACGAATGCGCTGCCGGTTGGTTGCGATCCGCTGGTCTGCTCGGATTTTCCGCTCACCACGCCTGTATCGGTGACACTCTTGATATTCGGCAATGTTTGAATTTGCAGTTGCCCCTTGGTGTGGCTAACCAGGTCGTTGGACAGGGGGTCGTTTTCAATCATGTTGGCAGCATTGACTTTCAAGGAGCCCCGGGTCAGCAGGGTTCCCTCTTTCACCCGCACATCCAATACATCTCCCAAATTTTGTATGCCACCCGGGATGTAAACGTGCAGCTCCGTTACCAACAGACCGTTCCGCCCTTCCACATGCACTTGGCCATCACCACTCTTGGTCAGCGCCAGCGTGGGTGCATCGATATGGATCGCCCCCTTATCGGCAGCGCCGATGCTCTTATGGCACTCCAGGGTCACCTGACCACGCGCCACCAGGTTGGCTGTCTCGGGCGTTGAGTTGTCAGTGATGGTGTCGGCTTTGATGTGAATGGTGGCGCCACTCACCACATGAGACAAACCGACGGCGCCTTTGCTGGCCACGATCTCAATGGCCTGGCCTGCGGTGACCTGGGAACCATCGGCCATGCTGAAATCACCGCTGTCAACTTTGACATGCAGCACGCCGTCGGTCTCGAAACTGCCCGTGCCCGCTTTGCTCAGAGTTTTCAGGGTCGATTCGGCACGCACACGCGCATCGTAGTTCGCAGGGGTCACGGTGAGATCCGCACTCACCTGCCCCACCGACACCGAAGCCTTGGCCAGGGCCAGGCCATCCTGTTCCTCCAGGTGGATGCCCTCCGTTCCGGCCACAATCGAAGCGGTGGTCACGTTGGTCTTGAGGGCATCGGTTGCCGAACCCACTCCGGCGCCGGCTTGCAGGATCATCGTCTCCCCGGTGATATCCACGACGGCACTCCCGCTGCCCAGGATGGATCCCATCTCTGCGATCACCACCACATCCCCGGAGGAGGTGAGGACTCCCAGCTGGATATCCTTGGCGGCGTCAAGCAGAATCGACCCGCCCGTCCGGGTGACGATCTGCACGTCACTCTCCATGAAGATGGCGCCGCGTGCCAGCAGGACCGCATCGCCCTGGGCCACGGTCAGATCCACTTTTTGGTGGATGTCGCCACCCGCTTCCAGGGTCACATGTTCAGGCAGCTGTAAAATGGACTCCAGGATCAGATCGCCATCCGCTGCCACATGCAAAACACCGCTGTCGATAACGATGGCGGATGCCAGCGTCAGATCGCCGTGGGCCACCAACCCGGTGGTGTTGCCCTTGTTCTCGATGCCGGCGCCCTCGATACTCAAAGAGCCCTGATTTTCCACGCTCAACGGGCCTGACTGGCTGTTCTCGGCCTCCAGCGTGGCCACGGCAAGATCGATATCCGCCGCCCCGGCCCCACCCATGCCTTGCGTGGCCGCCAGGGTTGCATGTTGCGCGACGACGTTGGCCTCTTCGGCGGCGGTGCCATCCTGAATGGCCCCGGCATGGGAAACCACGAAGACCGTACCGTCGCTCTCGACCCGCGAGAGGGTGATCCCCTGGGCCGCATCGAGATGGACGTGACCGGATCCCCGGATCTCCGCTCCATCACCCATGGTCAAGGATCCCTGGGCGACCGCAGCCTCCACCCAGCCGCCGATGATGTCGATGACGCCGCTGTTCTGGACCATCCTGCCACCAACCAGGAGGTTCAGGTCACCCTTGCCACCGCCCAGCGTGGCGATACCACCGTTCAGGACAAGATCCTGATCCACCTCCAGGAGAAGATCCTGACCCATGTTCACCAAACCGGTGATCCGGACTTCAGGACCGTGGATCCAGGTATCAAGACGCAGCTCCGCCGAACCGATTTCGATCTCGGCATTCCCCTCATCGAGCGTCGAGATATCCAGAAGGGAGAAACCATCTCCCAGGGCGGTCAAATCCTGGGCCGAGAGATCCAGATCCACAGCGGACATGCCGGCTGCCGATCCCATGCGGATGGGTGCCGTGGCGCTGAAAGGGGTCAGTTTGGCAACGCCTGATCCGGTCACGCTGTTCACCCCGCCCAGAAAATCCATCTCCCCCGCCATGACCGTCAACGAGCCTGTGTGGGTATGCACGGCGGCATCGGCCTTCAAAAGAGTGCGGGCCGTCACATTGATGCCGTTGGCATCGAGATCGCCGCCGATATGCAGGGAGCCGCCTTTTTGCCAGGACAAGGCGTCGCGCACGGTCACCGCTCTTTGAAAATCGGCCTGGGCGACACCCTGGGCGGTAAGGGAGCCCTGCCCGGCGACCACATTGCCCCGCGCCACCAGATCCGAGATGACGGCAAGGGAGACCGAGCCCATGGTGCGCACGCCCCCAACAGCGATGGAACCCGCATCTCGCACCAGAATGTCACCCCCGACGAGAATGTCTCCCCCCGTGAAGAGTCGATCCATGCCATCCACGGTCAATTTGCCGAGGAGTTCCGTGCGTCCGCCAACAGAGAGGTCGGTGAGATTCCTGAAGGTCGCCATGCCGCCCGCGGTCATCTCCTGACCCACGGAGAAGGAGGTGATCCGGGTTGCCGGAAGGGTGGAAGTGGCCTGGAGAAAATCCTTGGTGGCCAGGTTGTTCACCTGGATGTCGGAACCGACTCGGAGAAAATCCTTGGCGGCGAAGCTCCCCACCTGATCCATCAGCAGGGATGTGCCGACGGTGATCCCACCCTGCATCAGGCTTTCCTTGATCTCCTGGAGCGTCAGTTTGCCACTCACCTGCACGGCATGACCGGTGGCGCTTTTCTCCACCTGTTGCAGGGTGGCATCCCCCGTGACGGCAACGGCGCCGGCCAGGGTCACCTGTTGTGCCTTGCTGATGGCCAGACCATCGCCCACCGTGAGGTTGCCATCCCAGGTGTGCGTCTTGACCGCTGTCGATGCCAGGCCACCTTTGACCTGCATATCCCCAACCACATGCAGGATGCCTGAGGTCGTGGCAGAGAAGTCACCGCCGATATCCACCTCGTCAGAGGCCGTGACGCTGGCCACGTTCTGCACGGTGGCATCTCCGCCCATTGTGGCGCGGCCTGTCAGGGCCACAGTGGCGATGGTGTCCAGGGTGAGATCCCTGCTCACCTGCAATACATCGTCGAACACAACTTTTCCTGTCCGTTGCCAGGAGGCATCCCCGGCAACGGTCACCGCTCCGGTCATGGTGACATCCTGTGAGGCGCTGACAGCAAGGCTGCCGCCCACTGTCAGGCGCTCATGCCAGGTGGCCATCTCGACGCCGGCGAAGGTCATGCCACCGCCCACATGCATGTTCCCGACGGCGACTAGGTTATCCACCGTGGTCGCGGACAGAGCACCACCAACGTCCAGATCTGCACTGGCCGTCACATCCCCCACATTGGTCAAGGTGGCATTCCCGCCCACCGTGGTCGCGGCGGCCAGGGTGATGGCGCCCGCCGTATCCATGGTGAGATCCCCGCCCACCTGCACGACATCGCTGGCCACCACCTCCCCCACCCGTTGCAGGGTGGCGTCACCGGTGACCGCCACCGCGCCGCTCATGGTCACATCCAGCCCATCGCTGACCGACATCCCCGCGCCCGCCGTGAGATCCGTATCCCAGGTGACGTTGTCGGCTTCGGCAAACGCCAAGCCACCATCCACATCTACGGTCCCGACAAAGTGCAACGCACCCGCTGTCATGATGGCAAAA
>JADGBZ010000087.1 GCA_015231175.1 Magnetococcales bacterium
CGTCAGGACCGGGAAGGGCGCCCTGCATGGCCACCACCAGCCAATCCAGGTTATTTTCGGCGATGGTTTGCTCCAAGGTATCCAGTGGATGGGCATCATCCAGTTGGACCAGGGCATGCGTGATGCGCCGTCCATTCAGTGTGCGTGTGCCTCCGAGCGCCATTTGCGCGCCGTGGCCAGGGAGACACTGCACTCCCGGGCGGCATCCTCCAGCGTCCTGCCATGCACGTAGGCAGCGCGCACGCGGGTGCGCCTCTCTCGGGGAAAGGCCATGGTCAGGCACCGCCAAGCCTGGCCTTGATGATCGCCGTACCGATGGTGGTCAGCAGGCCGGAGACACCCCACGACCGCGTTCTTGATGTCCGCATCCAGCAGGACGTAAGCCTCCGATTTCGTGATGCTGCGGTCATCGAGATTGCGCCCTACCCCGATGGTGAGTTTCCCGGCGGTGCAGCGGTATGGCTTCAGCCGCATCCCTTCGTGCCTGATCAGTTGTTTTCGCAGCTCTTGATGGTCCATGCATCATCCTCCGCTGAAAGTTTTGGCAAGAATCGCCCCTGCTGCCGCCTTGATGGCACCAAAAGTGATTTCCAGACCGTTTTTCTTGATGGTCTCCAGGATCCGGTTCCAGGAGTGCTCGGAACGGATTTCCTCCAAAAACTCCTGTCCGGCCCAAGTCAGGTTGCTGGCGACACACTCCATCCTGCCAAACCCATCCCGGCACACGGCTTCGATCAGTCCCGCATCTTTCAACATCCGACGGCGCATCCGATATCCGCACCACACCGCGCCGCTCGGCCTCGACGCGCTTTTCCGCCTCGGCATGCGCCTTGTCGGCCAGGGCGTAGGCGATGGCGATCAGATAGCCATGCGATAAAACCGGCCGCTTGACCCGCCCGGTCTCGGCCTGCCCCAGCATCTGCCCCAGCGCCATCCCCCACACCTCCGGCGCACAAGGGCGTGGCGGCTGATGCCCCTGCCCAGGTGCGCGCCCGCAGACTGGTGCGCCACACCTCCGTGACACATCGACTGCCTCGCGGCCCTGGTCGTGGTGCCATCCCAGCCTCCACAGCCAAAAGACCAGCTTCGGTGATGACATACACCCCCGCCTTGGCCCGGCTCATCAATCCCCGGCGCACCAGCAAGGCACCGGCGTTGGCGATTTGCTTGCGGTCCAATCCGGTGGACCTTTCCAGACTCTCTATGTCCATGCCTGCCCCGCCAGCCTCTGCCAACCGGGTCAGGATGCGTGCGGAAGCCCGTGGCGCTGCCAGACGCGCCGCAGGCGAGATGCCCGTGACCGTCATCCGCAGCTCGCCAAACGCCCTCTCCCGCTGCCGGGAATCGACAATAAAATGAAATGTTCCTCCGTTATAATCGATGGAAAAAGGCGCGTCCATCTGCATAAAAAAAAATGTATCCATGTCCAAAACGTCCACGGTCGCAACCCAAAATTGAGACCCCTCATCGATGGCCATCGAGATGTTTCCGCAGGGGAGGGCGCGTCCGGCGTAGGTGAGTGTGGTCATGGTCAAGCCTTCCAAAACGTGCACCCTCCAGCTCGACATCGATGCCAGCGCCGTGCAGAGCGTGCTGGATGGGTTTGCAGAACGGGCCAGCGACATGACGCCTGCCATGCAGGCTATAGGCGAGCACTTGGTTATGGCGATCCATGATCGGTTCGACGCGCAGGTCGATTTGGAGGGAAGCAACAAGACGTTTTTTCGCGCTGGTGCCAGATCAAGCGACTCCCCACGCGGGTGCTGAATCGTTTCAAAGTGAGAGAATATTGGCGCACTGATTGCGTAACCCTCCGGGTGATTCGGCTGGAAAATCCCCCGGGGGGGCGCCTGTCTTTATCGACCGGTGTTCATGCAGATTGAGTGGAGCCATATTTTTTTATGAACATTTCGTTTGTTCGACTGATTGGCATCCTCCTCGTCTTTTTTGGTGTCAACATGGTTTCCCTGGCGGAAGGGGGTTTGGCGAGCGCGGATCATCATGTTGTCAGCTGCCACTCTTCGCCCATCAATTCCCGCCACCCCACTCCCGGCGGGGAGGTCACCCTTGCTGCCAACCAACTTACTGCGTCGGAAGATCGCGTCATGGTTCTGACCTTTGATGATGGTCCGGTGGAGAGGGATCTGGATATTGTTGCCCTGCTCAAGACTCACAACGTTTCTGCCACCTTTTTTTATATTGGCTACAAGATGAAAGCCATGCCGGGCATAGTGCAACGAGTGATCGCAGCCGAGCATGAGGTTGGCTATCATTCCTACCGGCATCAGAGGTTGAGTTGTTCTTCGGAGGCCAGCCTGAAGGAAGATCTGAAACTGGGTGGGGATGTAGCCAACGGTTTAGGCGTGGCGGTGAAGTGGTTTCGACCGCCGTTTGGTGCGTTCAATGACAGGGTTGTTCAGGCCGCCAAGGCGCAGGGGATGCAAACCATTCTCTGGTCCGTCGACTCCCGGGATTGGACTGGCATCAGTGCCGCGACCATGGCCAGGAGTGTGATTCGGCAATTTCATCCTGGCGCCGTGCTGTTGTTTCACAGCAAACATGAGACCACCCTCAAAGCATTGCCGGAGGTGCTGGCCGCTGCCGAGAAGGAGCGTTATCGTTTCGTCTCCCTGCGGGAGTGGCAGCGGACTGTTCTGGCGGCCAATTGCCGGGCAAAAAGGGGGGGGTGCTCATCCACGCCTTCCGGTACTGGTGGTGTGATCTCGGCGGCATTCCCGAAGGAGCCTTCCGATGCGGTTGCGGGTGGTGTGGTCTCGGCAACGCTCCCGAAGGAGCCTTCCGATGTGGTTGCGGGTGGTGTGGTGTCTGCCGTAGCGTCGAAGGAACCCGCTGTGCTCACGTCGCTTCCCACGACGATGGGTGCTTTCACGCCGCTCCCGATGGCGAAGGGCACGCCGATGACCGTGGATCCGATCCTCCAGTAGGGCAGCCGGTGCTGCCGACCCGGAGCATCGATATTGGGTCATTATTCACCACCCGGCAACGAATTGAGGTCCAGGGGGCTGGCTCCCTGGCAGGTCCAGGACAGAGTCCTGGTGGGGTTCGGGGCGAAGTCCTGAGAAAGGCTTTCATATCGAGGTTTTCATAACTGGTTACCCATATTTTCCTCCCTGTCTTTTTTGCTGCGATCCCACCGATCGGTTATGAAGCAGGGAGTCCACGATGCGGTGCAGGCTGGCCAACCGCTCGGGATGGATCGTCCCGGCACTCAGGGCTGCCAAAACCAGGCAGCCCGGTTCCTGCCGGTGCTGGCAATCCGGAAACCGACAGCCGCCCAGCAGGGGGCGTACTTCCGGAAAGTGTCGGGGGACATCTTCGGGGGGGACGCCGTGCAGATTGAACTCCCGCACGCCGGGGGAGTCGATCAGGCGTCCGCCGCAGGAGAGCGCATAAAGACGTGCCACGGAGGTGGTGTGTCGGCCCTTGCCGGTAACCGGGTTGATGAGCCCTACCCGTAACGTGGGATCGACGATCCATTGGGCGATCAAGGACGACTTTCCAACACCTGATTGTCCCACGAAGACCGAGGTCCGTCCGCGCAGAGCCTTTTCCAGTTCCACCAGCCCGCTTCCCTGTGTGGCGGAAAGTTTCAGCATGGGGACACCGATTTGCCGATACGGCGCCAGGATGTGTTCCAAACCCTGGATCTGGTCGACAAGGTCGCTCTTGTTGATCGCCAGGAGCGGATCGACCCCTGCTGCGGAAGCCGCCACCAGATAGCGATCCAGCAGATGGGGATTGGGAAAGGCTGCGGTGGTGGTGATCACCATCTGGTCGACATTCGCGGCGAAGGTTTGCAAGCGTTCATAAGGGCCGGGCCGCCGCAGAACCGAGCGTCTTGGTTGCAGATCGGTCACCACACCCTGGCCGTTGGCCGATGGTTGCCAGAGCACCCGATCACCGCAGACTGGATTCTCCGTCACGCTTTCTCGCACGGCGCACTGGCAACGATTTCCTTCGGCGTCCTCCACCTCCACATGCGCACCGAAGTGGGCCATCACGAGACCTTCCCGGGTCTCCCCCAGAAAACCCTCCGACAGGGAAGCAAGATTTTTTTGCCGCTTTCCCTCCCAACGGGCCAGGCGTCCGTCACGAATGGTCTGGATACGGCGTTTCTGCACGTCGGTCAGGGCGTGCGCCGATTTTTTACGCGGCATAACGGATCATCCGCTGCATGGTTACCCCTTTTTGCGGGTGGTTGCCTACTCTGCTGTCGGTGTTTGATTTTCCTGCCATCGGTGGGGAAATGCGGGTAGAATGACCCCCTGTTTTTTTTGAGGCGTGTCGTTCCCATGATGGCAATGAACAAGGTGGCTGGAATGTCCGAAATCGCGTCGCCCCTGTTGCGCTCTGTTCTTTACGTCCCTGGATCCAATACCAAAGCTTTGGCCAAAGCGCCAGGATTGGGCGCGGATGCCCTCATTCTGGATTTGGAAGACTCCGTTGCACCGGAAGCCAAGGTTGCAGCCCGGGGCCATACGCTGGAATTTTTGCGGCAAGTCGATGGCAAGTCGCTTTTTCGGACGGTGCGCATCAACGGCATCCAGACCGATCTGTGGCGCGACGATGTGACAGCCGTCTTCCCCGGTTCCCCGGAGGCCATCACTGTTCCCAAGGTGGATCGGGTCGAGGATCTGACCGATCTTGACCTTCTTCTGGGACAACTTGAAAAGGGACGGGCGCCTTGTCCGGTATGGGCGATGATCGAATCCCCTTTGGGGGTTATCCATGCCCATGCCATTGCCCGGCATCCTCGTGTCGCCTGTCTGGTTTTGGGAACCTCCGATCTGGGTGAGGCCTTGGGAGTGGAGTCAACCCCGGAGCGGGAGCCCCTCCAATATGCCCTGCAACAGGTCATCCTGGCTGCTCGTGCCGCCGGAGTTGCCGTCATCGATGGTGTTTTCCTGAATCTTAAAGACCCGGATGGCATGGTGGCCCAGTGCCGACAGGGGGTTCGGCTTGGATTTGATGGCAAGACCGTCATCCATCCCAGCCAGGTGGTGGTTGCCAACCAGGCCTTCATGCCTGCACCGGCAGCTGTGGAACGTGCCCGGCGCCTGGTCGCCGCCTGGCAGGCGGCACGCGACCAGGGCGAGGAGATTTGTCTCCTGGATGGACGTCTCATCGAACGACTGCATGTCCGCCAGGCACAACGTCTGCTGGATTTGGCGGAACGCGCCGCAGCCCGTCCCCCCTCCTGAGCAGCCCGAGGATTCGGGGCCATGCGTCTCAAGACCAAAATCACGGTCCTGACCGTGGGGCTGTTTGCGGGTCTGATTCTGCTCCTTATTCCGGCCAGCCTGCTTTCGTTTCGGCAATTTTCCCTGGCCACCGCCGAAGAGCAGGTCCGTGCCGTGGCCGAGGTCGTTCGGGTCAGCTTGACCGAACAGATGATCAACGGAGTCATCGCCCATCGGCAGTCATTTCTTGAACGGCTGCGTGATGTCAAGGGCCTCCTGGGTGCGCGTGTCGTTCGGGGACCGGAAGTCATACAGCAATTTGGTCCGGGTTTGTCCCTGGAAAGCGGGCCGGATACCATCGAAGCGGAAGTTCTGCGCACCGGCCTTCCTTATTTCACCATGCTGGATGGTGGCGGTGGAACCTCCTTCCGCGGAACCATTCCCTTCGTGGCCAGGGCTGGCGGCAACCCCAATTGCCGTCAGTGCCATCAGGTGGAAAATGGCGCTGTTCTGGGCGCCATTACCATCACCCTCTCCCTGGCTCAACTGAAACATCAGGCCATCTTTACCATTCTGGTTCTCTCCTCTCTCATCATTGGCTTTGCCATTCTGGCTGCCCTGTTTTTTCGTGGTCAGGTGGCTCCGGTGGCTTTGGTGGCCCATCGGGTCCAGGAGGTGGTGGCCATGGCCAAGGATGGCAATTTCCACGCCCGGGTGGTGTGTGAATCCCGGGACGAAATGGGAGAAATTGCGCGTGATCTCAATTGGTTGATGACTTACCTCCAGGAAAATCTGAGCAACATCAGTCAGGAAGTTGCCCGCCTCATCCAGTACGATCTGCGCGGTAACACCAATCTCCTCGTCACGACGATCGAAATGGTCGATGCCCTGGTGGAGGTGGCCCAATTCAAACAGGCCGTCGAAGAGGATCGGACCACCCGTGAGGTCTACCTGCGCATTGCGCGTATTTTGAGCAATCAATTCGGTATCAAGACGTTTACCATTTATGAAATCAGCTCCTCCAGGAACCATATCAAGCCCATGGTGGTGAACGGCGACCCCGACGCACCTGTTTGCTGGTGCCATGAGCAGGTTCTTTTCCAGGCCGATCTCTGCCGGGCCCAACGCACGAGCCACCGCATCGACTCCTTCAAGGATCCTTTCATGTGCAGCATGTTTTCCAGTCAGGATACGGAAGCCGGCCTTGGGCATATTTGTCTGCCGATCATGCACTCGGGTATGGTGGGCAACGTGGTGCAGCTTGTCGTGGAGCGGGAACACGTGCAGCTTTATGAGCTGTTGATCCCCTTCATTCAGGTCTATCTGCGCGAATCGGCCCCGGTGGTGGAGGCCAAACGCCTGATGGACACGCTGCGCGAGACCGCTTTGCGGGATCCCTTGACCGGCTTGCACAATCGCCGTTTCCTGGAGGAGTATGTCGAGACGCTTGTGGCCACGGCCAGACGCAAGAGTCATCGCATCTCGGTTCTCATGATCGATCTGGACCACTTCAAGCCGGTCAACGACACCTATGGTCACGATGCCGGTGATTCGGTGCTGCGTGCCATCGCCCGCGAACTGGCCGAGCAGGTGCGTACCTCCGATCTGGTCATTCGTTATGGCGGGGAGGAGTTCATGGTTGTCTTGCAGGAGACTGCCGGCAACAGCGGGGAACATGTCTCCGAAAAGATTCGTTTCGCCGTGGCCAATCTGGAGATTGTCCTACCTGGGGTGGTTTTGAAAAAAACCCTTTCCATCGGTGTGGCCAACTATCCGACAGACCATGAAGATTTTTGGGAGGTGGTCAAGTTGGCCGATCTCTCCTTGTACCGGGCCAAACAGGAGGGGCGCAACCGCGTTGTGATGCACCAGGCCTCTACCCTGGCCGATACCGGAACCGGGGCCACGACCAAACAACCGGGATGATGACCGGAGTGACGGGGTGGCGCAGGGCGTGGGGGTCTACGGATCCGGCGGTTTGCCATCCGGGGGGTTGATCGGGAGTGATGTGGGCAGTGTCACCGTGACGGTGGTCATCCCCTGGCGCGAGGCGTCCAGGGTGATGGCGCCGCCGTGTACCCTGGACACCAGCCAGGCGGAATAGGTGCCCAGACCCGTGCCGTGCTCCTTTCCCGAGGTCACATATTTTTCGAAAAACCTTTCCCGAATATTCTCCGGTACGACGCCGGCATTGGTGATTTGCAGGATGTTTACGTCTGCCTGGCGGCGCAACGCCACCTGGATGGTCTCCTCACCCGGTGAGGCTTCGATGGCGTTCAACAGCAGATTGTACAGCATGGGATAACACAGCATTTTTTCACCCATGACCGGAAAAGAGTGAACAGGATCCTCAACCCTGTCGCACTGCACGATGATCCGCACTTTCTTGCCTGCAAGATGGTGGCGCAGGTCGTGGACGATTTTTTCCACTTCGTGGAGCAGGTCAAATGTTTCCGGGTGCAACGTGTACTGGCCCGATTCCATTTTGATCAGATCCGTGGAACGGTTGATCATTTCCAGCAGGGTATAGCCGTTTCGTTCCACCATGCTCAGCAGGCTTTTTTGTCCTTCGGTCAGGTTGGGATCCTCCCGCATCACCTCCGGCACGCCAATGATGGCAGCCAGGGGGCCTTTCAGGTCATGGCGGGAGAGTTGTTCGATATCCTCGCGAATTTTCAGGGCCTTTTCCAGGGCATGATTTTTTTTCTCCAGCTCCCTTTTGGCAACCACGAGATCATGAATATTTTTCACCCGTGCCAGGACAATGGCGGAACTGGAGGGTTTGCGGATGTAATCCATGGCGCCCATGGCCAATCCCATGGTTTCGTCCGCAAAATCCTGCTTGGCGGTCAGGAAAAGGATCGGAATGTCGGCGGTGTTCGGGTTCGACTTGAGATGCTGGCAGGTTGCGTAGCCATCCATGCCGGGCATAAGGATATCCAGGAGGATGATGTCGGGCAGGGTCTGCCGGACCACTTTCAGGGCCATCTCCCCCCGGGTGGCCACGAGAATCTGGAAATGGGAGGCCAGGGCGTTGCGAATGGTGTTGATGCTTTCCGGTGCATCATCGACAACCAACACAGTGCCCATTTTATGGGGATGCCCCTCCTTTCCATGCCCGTATTGTGCATTCATAGCTGAATCTCCACCAGGGTGATGTCATCCTCGTATGGGTGCGTGGCGCAAAAATCCCGGAGCACGTCGAAGATGGCCTCCAGGGGAGATCCCAGGGCGACCTGGTTGGTCAAAAATGCTTCCAGGCGGTGGTTGTCGAACATGTTGCCGTTTTTGGAGCAGGCTTCGACGATGCCGTCGGTGAGGAGATAAATTTTGTCTCCCGGTTCCAGATTCACGGGGGTGGTGGGGTTGATGGGTTGGTCAATCCTGGTGATGCCCAGGGGATGAAATTGCGACGTGATTTCCAGAATCTTTGTTTGGCCCCGGATGACCAGACAGGGGTGCAAGCCGGCATTCAGGACTGTGATGCCGCGCCGGTTTTTTTCCACTTCCACCAGGCAGGAGGCAAAAAAGATACCTGTCGGCAGACGGCTCTCCAATTGGTTGTTGATCTCGCGGAAAAGAGTTGGCGCCTGCTCCCCCCGCATGACGAGGGTCATGAAAATATAGGAAACCAGGGGACCGCCAATGGCCGCCGGCAGGCCATGGCCGGTAAAATCGCCCAACAGGACCAACTGCCTGCCGTCCGGTGCGAAGGCCGAAAGAATCAAGTCTCCCGCAGTTTGTTCCACGGGAGAGAAGAGGTAACGTAGATGGCGTCCATCCAGATGGTCGGCTGACCGCATGCGCAGGACAATGTTTTCAATCAGCTCCCGTTCCGTTCTGAGCGCATTGTTTTGGTTTTCGATGGTGTGTTGGGCCTCGCGCAGGGCCAGGTGAGTCTTGACCCGGGCCAGGACGATCGGGAGGGAGAAGGGTTTGGTGATGTAATCCACCGCGCCCAGCTCCAGCCCCTGGAGTTCGTCCGCCTCCTGGGCCTTTCCGGTCACAAAGATGACTGGAATGTCCCGGGTGCGGCTGTCGCTCTTCAGGTGGCGGCAAACGGCATAGCCATCCATCTCCGGCATCATGACATCCAACAAGATCAAATCCGGTGGCGGGTCGATGCTGGCTGCTTTCAGGGCGGATCGGCCATGGACAGCCGGTCGGATATCATACTCCCGTCCCAAGGCCTTTTTCAGGATGGTGATGTTTTCGGGGGAGTCATCCACGACCAGGATAGTTTTGCGTTCGGGATTGCATTCAATCACCGTCGGACTCCTCCATCTGTACGCCAGCCTGGGTGGCCCATTGCAGCAGGGTGTTCAGACACCTTTCGTAGTCGTAATCGTCCAGTTGTTGCTTCAGAGCGTGCATGTGTTCGCGGTCACTGTTGCGTTTGACAAGTTTGCCCATCTCTTCGATCACCGCTTCGGCATGGGAGTTATAGTTGCGCAAAAGATGTGCTGCCTCTCTGAACAGGGGAGCCAGTGCAACCATGTTGCCTGGACCGTCCTGACCGGCAGGGGCAACGTCCGCTGGTTTTGGCAGGGCTGCACCGATAATCCGGAGAACCTGGGTCAACTCACTGGCAGCCTGTTCCACAAGGTCGTGCAGGGGCTTTTCCTCATTTCCTTTCTTGGCATGGAGTTCAATGTGTTGGGCAATTCTGCTCAAGGCGGTGGCACCGATGGTCGCTGACACCCCCTTGAGGGTGTGTGCGGTGCGTTCCAGGGTGGGCCAATCCCGGACTTCCAGCAGGCTGGCCATGGTTGTGCAGGCATTTCCTTGGGTGCGGACGAACGTGGCGAGAATATTTTTGTACAAATCCACGTCACCTCCCATGTTGCTCAGGGCGGAGCGGGTGTCAAAGCCTGGTAACGGCGGCAAACCATCGGGGCATGGAGGTGTGGACTCTTCGGTGGTGATTTTCGGTGATTGTCGATCTTTCGGCAGAACCCATTGGGTCAGTGCGGCATGCAGGGCGCGGGGGTCGATGGGTTTTGAAATATAGTCGTTCATACCGGCTGCCAGGCATATTTCCCGGTCTCCCATCATGGCGTTGGCTGTCATGGCAATGATGGGCACACTTTGCAGGTTTTCTTCCTGCCGAATACGTTTGGTTGCCGTGTAGCCGTCCATGACGGGCATTTGAACGTCCATGAGTATGGCATCGAACGGCTCTGCAAGGGCTTTTTCGATGGCTTCCATGCCGTTGGCGGCAACACTGACTGCGACGCCGGTCTGGTGCAGAATCCCCAGTGCCACTTCCTGATTGATTTCGTTGTCTTCCACCAGCAACACCTTTTTGCCGGTCATTTGTTGGGGGAGGGTGTTGCCGTGCATACGAGGGGCGACTTCTCCGCCCAGGGCACGGGAGATCATCTCGACCAGGGTTGATGCGGTCACGGGCTTCATCAGGAAATGGGGTATCCCCTCCTGGGCCGAGTTGGACATCAGATCCTCGCGGCCATAGGCGGTGACCAGAATCATGATGGGGGCGTGTTGACCCAGAGTTGCACGAATGCGGCGGATGGCTTCCAAACCATCCAGATCCGGCATTTGCCAATCCATGAGTACAATGTCGAAAGGGGTGGTGCTTTCGACTGCCTGGACGACCCGCTCCACGGCTTGTTGACCATTTTCCGCCTCTTCGACCTGACATTGAAAAGGCACCAGCATGTCGCGGCAAACGCGGCGTGCCACGGGGTGATCGTCCGTTACCAGGATGTGCAACCCAACCAGCCGGGAGGGCATGACCCGGGGTTCGGAGAGGTTTTCCTCTTTGGCCAGGGGGAGTGCGAGTTGGAAACTGAAAACGCTGCCTTTGCCCGGTTCACTGGTCAACAGCATCCTGCTTCCCATCTGCTCCACCAGGTGACGACTGATGGCCAGGCCGAGGCCGGTGCCACCAAAGCGGCGCGTGGTCGAGGCATCTGCCTGGCTGAAGGCACTGAACAGCCTTGCGGCCTGTTCGGGAGTCATGCCGATGCCCGTATCCCGTATCTGGAAGAGCACCTGGGCATCGTTTGCGGTGCTGCCGACGAGCTGGATTTCAAAACAAACCTCGCCCTGTTCGGTAAATTTGATGGCGTTGCTGACCAGATTGAGCAGAATCTGTCCGAGGCGCAGGGGGTCACCCATCAACAAACGGGGGATGCGGTGATCAACGGCAACGATCAACTCCAGGGATTTTTCCTGCGACCTGGGCGCCATCATGGCTGCCACCTGATCCGCCACCTTGTCCACGGAAAAAGGGACGCTTTCCAACGTCATCTTGCCTGCCTCGATTTTGGAGAAATCGAGGATGTCGTTGATGATGTTCAACAGGGAGCGGCTGGCTTCGTCAATGCGGAAAAGGTAGTGCTGCTGCTGGGCGGTCAGAACGGTTTGCGACACCAGGTGGGTCATCCCCATGATGGCATTGATGGGGGTGCGAATTTCATGGCTCATGTTGGCCAGAAAGAGTGATTTTGTTTGGCTGGCGCTCTCCGCCATCCTTCTGGCGGCAGACAAAATGGTGGTTTCGCGATGGAGCAGCAGGTAGTAGGCCAGCATCAACAGACTGACCAGCATGGTGATGGATATGCCCAACATGCGATTGACCAGGGTGGATGTTTCAGGTTTCAACAGCAGCAGCGACCAGCCATCCGGGTTGAGCGCTGCCCGCCCTGCCAGATGGGGCTTGTGCGCAAGGGTGAGCCTGTCTCCATCCCGCACCTCTCTGTCGAACACATGCTCCGTTATGACCAGTGATCCAAACTGTTTGGATTGCTCCAGTTTTTTCAACGTTTCCGGGGAGAGAGGCCACAAGGGGCTGGGGGTAAAGTTGTCGCTGCTGGACAGCAGGGCCACCCCATCGGCATTCAGCAGGAAAACCTCGCCGATCTCCTTGAATCCCAACTCACCTGGGTGCAAGGTTTTTTTGATGACCGCCACACCATGGATCTGTTTGTGATCCTCGGCGAAGACGGGTGCGGATGCGTAATAGCCGGGTTCTCCAGTTGCCGCGCCGTAGGCGAAATAATTGCCGATTTTTCCTTCTGCGGCTTGCTGAAAGTAGGGGCGAAAGCGGTAGTTTTTGCCCACAAAACTGGTTGGGGTGGTTCGATTGGAAGCCGCCAGAACCCACCCGTCGTTGTTCATGAGGTAGGCGATGCCATCCTGTACGGTGGAGGCGATCTGGTCGACGGCCAGATTCGCTGTTTGCAAACGATCTGGTGGCAGGGTGTTCCCCACGAAGAGGGCATCCGTTATTCCGGCCAGGGCGACCACGCCGCCATTGACGGCATGAATTTCACGATTCAGGCGGTTGACCAGGGACTCCAGGTTGAGGCGCAGTTCCCACAACCGGTCGGTTTGGTGAAGTTTGCCCAACGTATTGGTCAAAGCCCAACCACCTCCGGCCAGGAGTGTAAAACCGAGCACGAATATGGCAAAGTAGTGCTTGTTTTTCTGGAAGAGTGGTGATGAATTGGGGCGTGTGCCTTCCATGCCCCAGATGGCCAAAGCCAGCCCACCTGCCATCATGGCCCTGACAAGCTGAATGGGGAAACCGGTCCACTGCATAAACATCTCGGCATTCAGTGCAGTCGAAAGCCAAAATGCGTTGGATGGAATCACCAGACCGCTGGCCAGGCCATACCCCGCCATGGTGCAGGCGCCGAATCGCAACCAGAGACGCTGTTGTTTCTCTGCCTGGGGAAATCCCCGCCACAACAACCAGGCGCTTGCCATGCAGGCGGGAAAGGCCAGCCCGTATCGGATTGAGGCTGAAAGCGCTTCCCAGCCGTGGAGCCAGACTCCCCCTCCTGCCCCTGTCAGCAGTACAAGGGATAATCCCGGGATGTAGGAGCGCTTTCCGTGGAAGGCCAGACCCCGCAGGGCGAACTCGGCCAACAGGAGAAACGAAAGTGTCAGTATGAAAATGCGTATGGCATGGAAGATCTGTGAGTCTCCGGCTGCCATCCCGACCAACTCCGACCACTCCAGCAGGCCATGGACCAGGGCAAACTGCCCCAGGAGTGGCCAGGAGAGAGGTGACTTTTTCTCCCTGGGCATGGTGAGGCAGACCATGCTCAAAATCAAAAAGCTGAGCCCATAGACAAAATAAATGAAGTCCATCTGCCCCTTGAAAAAAATCTCCCGCATGGACCATGAAGCGAACATGCCTTCGATCACATCGGAACCTGTGAGAGGCACGGTATTTGTCCAAGTAAACATGGAACCTCTTTCGGGGAAGCGGCACCCTTGCGCAGGCGAACATGGTGAGCGGTATGGCTTGCCGCGTTTCCGGGGACGGCGCAACGGACGACGCTGGCCTGCAATATTAGTAAGATTTGTAAGATTTGTCTGGCATGTTCCCAGAAGATGGGGTGCAGTTCAAGAGAAATCGGCACGATTCAGCACCTTTTCAAGAAAGGTTTGGATAGGAAAACCTCTGTCAGGACTTTGCCCCGAACCTCGCCAGGACGCTGTCCAAGGCCCTGCCAGGGAGCCGGTCCCCTGGACCCGATCTGGTTGTTGGGAGGCGATGTTGCGGAGAGGATAAAATCCTTGCAGTCGGTGGCATGGGTGGGTACAATCCCCGGAAGATTCATTGTTTTTGCAAGATCAGGAGACCCCCATCCCGGGGGAATGAACCCGAGGCAGCTATGGAGACCTGGAACATGCCGCGTGACCAGGAGGTTTACGTGACCTCTTCGGAAGCTGGGGATTTGTTGGGTGTTGCCCAGAGCACCATACACAGCTGGATTCATCGGGGGGTGTTGAAATCCTGGAAGACAGCCGGGGGGCACCGCCGGATTCCCATGAGCGAGATCGACGCCATGCTGCGCCAGCGCCGGGAGAGCCTTGGCCAGATTGGCGAAAACAAGGAAGTGGTCACGCTTCTGCTGGTGGAGGATGATCTCGATCATGTGGCCTTTTTTCGCAAAATGGTTGAAAGGTGGCCGGTTCAGGTCCAGCTTCTCGTTGCCGAGAACGGTTTTGATGGTTTGATCCAATCCGGTATGCACCAACCGGACATCATTGTGACGGATCTGGTCATGCCAGCCATGGATGGCTTCCAGATGATCGGCAAATTGAAGGAAAATCCGGCTTTTGAAAAGACTTCCGTGATTGTCGTGACCGCCTTGAGCGACCAACAGATCACCAAGCGCGGGGGGTTGCCACGGGACGTTCTCGTCCTGCGGAAACCTGCCCCCATGGACCAGATTCAGGCCCTTGTCCGGAGTCTGGTCGAGGCGCGTACCCAGGCGGACTCGACCGGGAAGAGGTGAAATGAACGAGTCACGCTTCAGCACCCGGCCACGCATTCGGGGTCCAGCAACTGTCTTGACTGTCAAGCAGTTTCTGCCAGGGGGGGTGTCC
>JADGBZ010000088.1 GCA_015231175.1 Magnetococcales bacterium
GCCAGGGAGCCAGCCCCCTGGACCCCGATTCGTGGCCGGGTGGTGAATAGTTACTCAGGATTTATCCAAAATCCTCTCCAGCCGCTGCCGCGCCCTGCTCAACTGCCGGGCCAGCACCTCCTCCCGCGCATCCGTGCGCCCGGCCAATACCCGGCGCTGCCAACGTTCGGGCAGAAATTCGTTCAGCAGGATCAAACACCAGATGAGACCAAAAACAGGTTGCAAACGGTCGAATCTCCGACCAAATCCCCCCGCTCCGCTGGTGTCGTAAATCTTTTTGGCACCCTCTAAAAACTGCCTGGCAAGACTCTCCGGCAAATCCATGCCCGGATGCCAAAGGACATCGGCCACCAGCTTGACCGGATCGTCCCAACCGGCATACTCAAAATCAAGGAAAATGACCTCCCCATCGGCGCGCCGCAAAGCATTGTGCCAACCAAAATCCGAGGGACTCAACGTGCGGGCCGACAGCGGCAGGGGTTGCGCATAGCCCGGAATCTGGCGCGCCAACAACAACACCTGGCGCGAAACCGGGGTAAATTCCTCATCCAAAAACGTTTGCAGAGCCGGTTCGGTTGCCGCGACCTCCCGGCACCGCGCCAAACGATGCCCCAACTGGGAAACCGCAGCCTGAGGCGAAAAACAACTGTCCGACGCTGCCACCAACTGTTGCGCGGCGGGAACATGCCGCCAGACATGCAACCTCTCCAAAAAGTGCAGCATGGCCTCCATCTCTCCGGCGCCCGGCGCCTGGATCATGACCCCATCGATCCAATCATACAGCGCACAACCGTTTTTTGGATCCATGGCCAAGGCAGCGGGAACACCGGTCACCCCCTGCTGATGGAGAAAACGCAGAAACGCAAACTCCTGCCCCAGCCGATCACGGGGATCCTGCTCCTGCCGAGGATAAAATTTCAGGGCATAACTCTTTTGCGCACGCCCCTGAACACGGAACAAACGGTTGTTGCCCCCCCCCGCAACCGGCAAAGCCAGCTCCACCGGCTCCCCCAACAAGGCCGAAGCCAGGCGGATGGCCTCAACAGTTGAACATGTGGTGCATGATGTCATGCCAACTCCGCATGCTGGGCCAGGAGGAGACCTCCGGGAGAGCTCCCACTGGACAATACAAAATCCCCTGGGTGGCGCGAGGAAAATTCGGGTCGGACAATACCTCGGCCAAATCATCGATGAAATGCGTACATCCCCGCTCGGCCAGACGGGTCAGCTTGGCCCCGCGCGTGGAGACAAAATCAATATCCTCCCCACAAAACCCCAAACCGGTATCGGCAAAAAACCCCTGCGCCTCCATCCAATGCCACGCCGCCTGACGCAAATCGGTCCGGTGGGGATCCCGTGCCGCAAAACGGGTCTTGTGACTGATGATGCAGACCGGTACGCCCCGTGAACGGCACAAACGAATGAACCGTTCCGCGCCCTCAGCCAAACGCGCCCGCGCCATGTTGTGGGCATAGACTTCGACTTGCATCTCCTGCCAATGATCCTCCCCCTCGGGACGGGCGCGCAGGGCATCGCGCAAGGCAGGCTTGCCAGGATAGGCATCGGTATCCCTCAGCCACCCACGCACCCTTGCGGCAGCGGCAAACAAATGGTCGTAATCCACCAGGGTGTTGTCAAAATCAATGCCGATGTACATGCCCGATCCTGTTCCATGGTAACCGTTCAGCACCCCTTCCAGAAAAGCCTGGACATGAAAGCCTTGGTCAGGGCTTCGCCCCGAACCCCACCAGGGCGCTGCCCTGGACTAAGCCAGGGAGCCAGCCCCCTGGACCCCGATGCGTGGCCGGGTGGTGAATCGTTGCATAAATCTCAAGTCACATCAAATTGTTATGACATAAACTTGCACCAGCGGGCGCATGTTGGCAAGGTCCGGGCGCATTGTCAAAGACAAAATCCTTGCAATCCACCCCCGATCCATGGACATTGACCCATGTCATCGACATGCAGGCAAAAAACAAGATCCTCTCTGAGAACACCTGGAACCCCATGATCGAAAACAAATTATCCAGAACATTCGACATGTCGTCCAAAAAAATCACCCCGTGGATTGTGTTGACCGTGGGTTTCATGATTTCGTGCAGCGCACCCATATTGGCTTATCACTACATCAACCTGAACAACCGGGAAAATTTTCGTTGGGCATCCATTGAATTGTCGAAGGTGATCCATCATGGCGCCAATGATGAAGCACTTCATCTGCTCAACGATGTGGGCAATATCATCGAATTGGCCACTCCCTTGAATCAGGCTGTATTCAAGAAATTTTGCCAACATTTATCGATGCGGCAAGATGGTCTGCAATTCATAGCCTGGGTTCCACATGTCCGTGACCAGGAGCGGGTGCAATTTGAAACCCAGGCCCGCACAGAGATACCAGGCTTCCTCATCACTTCCTGGGAGGAGAGACACAACAAAATACCCGCTGCAACCAGGACATCCTATTTTCCCCTCCATTACCTGGAGAGCCTTGTGGATGCCGAACTGCTTCCGCAGGGAGTGGATTTGGGAACAAACCTTGACCTGTGGAAGATCATGCAACAGGCCTGGGACAGCGAAAAAGTTCAGGTCAGTGGTAAAATTTTTCTTTACGCACAAAAAAAAGGTTCAGTATCCATATTTTTTATCAAACCTCTCTTTCGACAGGGTCCGTCGGCTGCAACACCAACACATCGCACAACCGAATTGGCTGGTTTTGTCATGGCCGCATACAATATTGGAGGATGGATCGAGCATTTGATCAGCAATCTGATACCAAGAGGCATTCATTTTGAGTTGATCGATGAGACAGCGCCGAGTGATGATCGACTATTATATTTTCACAGATCTCGCCTTTTTCACCACAAAAACATATCATCCCTGGATAATCTTAAAAAAACGGGCAACTTGCCCCATGAAGTCAAAAAACATTTACAAATAACCGACCGCATCTGGTTGTTCAGGGCAGGCATGGATCAAAAGGCCACTCTCATCAACTCGGAAAACGAGATGACGCTGGCCTGGATTCTATTTGGATTCGGTCTCCTCGCAACCTTGATTACGGCACACAATTCCAGAAAAAAAATTCAGTCGGTTATTCACCAAGAACGTTACATGACATATAAAAATGTCATCAACAAAATCCACCTGATCACGTACCAGGAAATCTCACTGGAAGAGCAGTTGGACCTGGCTCTGGGTGAGTTTTTGACCATTCCCTGGCTCTTCAACCAATCCAAGGGTGGCATATTTTTAGTCGATGCAGCCGGCAGCGCACTGCGCCTGGTTGCCCAGCGCGGATTGGGTGCGGTGCTGGCAGATCTTTGCGCCACGGTTCCCTTCGGTCGCTGCCTCTGTGGCCGGGCCATCCAGAAACCAGATAAAATCCTCTTTGTTGCCCACGTCGATGACCAACATGATATCTCCCACCCGGATATGATGCCGCATGGTCATTATGTCGTCCCCCTGCTCTCCGGGGAGGAGCCGCTTGGGGTGTTGACGCTCTACCTGGATGATGGCCATGTGCGGAATGTGGAAGAAGAGAGTCTGCTGCATGGCATCGGCAATGCCCTGGCCGCCCTGATCCAACGCAAGAGGTCTGAAGATGCCATCAGATTGTTGAACCAGGATCTGGAAAGGCGTGTCCTGGAGCGCACAAGTGAGTTGCACAGCTCCCTTGTGGCATTGAAAAGAACCCAGGAGAGAGTGATCCAGTCGGAAAAAATGGCCGCACTGGGAGGATTGGTCGCCGGCGTGGCCCATGAAATCAAAACGCCCGTCGGTTCCAGTTTTACCGTCACAACCTACCTGAACGAGGCCACACAGACCATGTTGCGCGCCTACCAGGCCAACCAGATCAAGCGAACCCAGCTCGGCCAGTTTCTGTCCGATCTGGAAGAGGGGCTGCGCATCATCATCCTGAATCTGCAAAGAGCCGGAGATTTAGTGCAGAGTTTTAAAATGGTCGCCGTTGACCAGGCCAGTCAGGATAAGAGAAAATTCAACGTTCACAACTACATACAAGATATTTTACTGAGTATTGCACCCAAGCTGCGCAAAACCCGGCATGCCATCCATGTGCAATGTCCAGAAACACTGGAGATCCATAACCATCCGGGCGCCCTGTCACAAATTCTGACCAACCTGGTCCACAATTCATTGATCCATGCCTTCGAAAATATCGAAGCGGGAACCATCACCATCACTGTGACAGAGCAGGACGAACAGATCAAACTGACCTATGCCGACAATGGCGAAGGCATGGATGAAGAGTCCGTCAAAAAAGTTTTTGACCCCTTTTTTACCACCAAGCGCGGCCAAGGTGGCAGCGGTCTGGGCATGCATATCGTTTACAATCTGGTCACGCAGACGCTACAGGGTACCATCCAGTGCGTCAGTGCGCCCAACCAAGGGGCGACATTTCACATTCTGTTCCCGGCCCAGGGAGAGAAAACAACCGTTCAGGAGCCCCTCGATAAAGCCATTTGACAGGATCACCGGATCCTTGCTCATCATGTCGACCATCCGTGGACATCGCGCATAGGGGACTCCTCACCCCCACGCCAAAACGGGGGAGGTCAACGACCCTCCCCCGTCTCTTCTCGCCCTCGCAGCCTGTTGCAGCTAATACCGATACCAGGCTGATTTGTAGGGGCCATCCTTGGCAACCCCGATGTACTGCGCCTGCTTGTCGCTGAGTCGGGTCAACCGGGCGCCCAGCTTGTCCAGATGCAACCGGGCCACCCTTTCGTCCAGATGCTTGGGCAGAACGTGAACACCAACCGGATATTTGCCCGGATGGGTCCACAGTTCAATCTGCGCCAACACCTGGTTGGTGAAAGAGTTGGACATCACATAACTGGGGTGACCCGTGGCACACCCCAGGTTGACCAGACGCCCTTCGGCCAGAATGATGATCCGCTTGCCATCGGGAAAGATGACATGATCCACCTGGGGTTTGATATTTTCCCAGGTCAGGTTGCGAACGCTGGCAATGTCGATTTCGGAATCGAAATGGCCAATGTTGCACACGATGGCCTGATTCTTCATCCGATCCATGTGCGCCCGGGTGATGATATCGACGTTGCCGGTGGCGGTGACAAAAATATCCCCCTGGGCCGCAACGTCGTCCATGGTCACCACGCGATAACCTTCCATGGTGGCCTGCAAGGCACAAATGGGGTCAATCTCGGTGACCCACACCGTGGCTCCCAGACCGCGCAGGGATTGGGCGCACCCCTTGCCCACATCGCCATAACCACAAACCACGGCTATCTTGCCGGCGATCATGACATCGGTGGCCCGCTTGATACCGTCCACCAAAGACTCCCGACAACCATACAGATTGTCAAACTTGGATTTGGTCACCGAATCGTTGACGTTGAAGGCGGGAACCTGAAGCGTCCCTTTCTGCATCATCTCGTAGAGCCGATGCACGCCGGTGGTGGTCTCCTCGGAAAGCCCCCGCACCTGCTTGATGATCGCGGCGTGCTCGGGCCGATGCAGCACCAGAGTCACATCCCCCCCATCGTCAAGAATCATGTTGGGAACCCAGCCGTTGGGGCCATGGATGGTTTGATCGATACACCACCAAAACTCCTCCTCGCTCTCCCCCTTCCAGGCAAAGACCGGTATCCCGGCGGCGGCAATGGCCGCTGCGGCATGATCCTGGGTAGAAAAAATGTTGCAGGAAGACCAACGTACCTCGGCGCCCAGAGCCACCAACGTCTCGATCAAAACCGCCGTCTGAATGGTCATGTGCAGGCACCCGACAATTCGGGCCCCTGCCAGAGGTTGTCGCTCCTTGAACTCGGCCCTCACAGACATCAGGCCGGGCATCTCCGTTTCGGCAATGGCAATCTCCCGGCGACCCCAGGCCGCCTGAGAGATGTCCGCCACCTTGAAATCACCGGACGCCGCTACCGACGCCAGCTTCTTGGCTGCTGCTCCGCTCATGAAACACTCCCTTCCGTGGTCAATCCTCTTACAAGCCGGCAGCCTTTTTCAACTCTTCGGCCTTGTCGGTGCGCTCCCAGGTAAAATCCGGATCCTCACGGCCAAAATGACCGTAGGCCGCCGTCTTGCGATAAATGGGGCGCAACAGATTCAAATGGTGAATGATGGCCCGGGGACGCAGATCAAACACCTGCCCCACCAGCTTTTCGATCTGTTCATCGGGAAGACGGCCCGTCCCAAAGGTCTGCACCATCATGGAGACCGGTTTGGCCACGCCGATGGCATAGGCCACCTGGATTTCACACCGGGTCGCCAAGCCGGAGGCGACAATGTTTTTGGCCAGATAACGCCCCATGTAAGCCGAAGAACGATCCACCTTGGAGGGATCCTTGCCCGAAAAAGCGCCACCCCCGTGGTGCCCCATGCCGCCGTAAGTGTCTACGATGATCTTGCGTCCCGTCAAACCACAGTCGCCAACGGGACCGCCAATCACGAAGCGTCCGGTCGGGTTGACAAAATATTCCACGTTCCCTTTGACCAGGGATGCGGGCAGAGTCGGTTTGATGATCTCTTCGATCACCGCCGCCCGCAGCTCGGCGTGTTCGATCTCCGGACCATGCTGGGTGGAGACGACCACCGCCTCGATGGCCTGCGGCTTGCCGTCGGCATAGCGGATGGTCACCTGGGATTTGGCATCCGGACGCAGCCAGGGCAACCGGCCCGAACGGCGAACCTCGGCCTGCTTTTCCATCAGGCGATGGGCATAGTAGATGGGCGCCGGCATCAAAACCGACGTTTCATCACAGGCATAGCCAAACATCAACCCCTGGTCACCCGCCCCCTGGTCCAACTCCGCAACACGATCCACACCTTGGGCAATGTCGGCGGACTGTTTGTCCAGACTGACCTGAACCGAACAGGTCTTGTAGTCGAACCCCATCTTGTCGGCGGAGTCATAGCCGATCTCGGCAATGGTCTTGCGCGCCGCCCCGGCATAGTCCACCACCGCATGCGTCGTGATCTCCCCGGCAATCACCACCATCCCGGTGGTGATCAGGGTTTCACAAGCCACCCGGCTGCGCGGATCACCCGCCAGACAGGCATCCAGAACTGCATCGGAGATCTGGTCTGCAACCTTGTCGGGGTGACCTTCGGATACAGACTCCGATGTAAACAGATAATTACGTGACATGCTTGTCGTCTCCATCAAAAAATCGGCCCGTAGGCCATGGTTTTCCATCCGTGGTATGATGCCAAACAACACCTGAACACCAAGCCCTGTTTCGTCATCGGCCCACTCCTTGCAAATCCCGATGCCGCACCAAAACCCGGTATCCCTTCTGCCGCAACCGCTCGCCCAGGGTATCCGCCAGATAGACTGAACGATGCCGACCTCCGGTACAACCGATATCCACCGTGAAGTAACGTTTTTTCTCCTTGCCGTAACGTGGCAACAGATAGTCGAACAAACTTTGCAGACGTGCCAGAAACTCCAGGGCCTCGCCATCTTTTTCCAAAAATTTCCGCACCTCCGCGTCAAGGCCGGTGAGCATGCGCAACTGTGCATCGTAATGGGGATTGGCCAGAAACCGGCCATCCAACACCATATCCGCATCGGTGTTGCTCCCATACTTGAAACCAAACGAGCGGATGAACACCAAAGGATCCACAGGACCGGTGGTCATCTGAAACAGATTGTGCAACCGATCCTTGAGCTGCGGCACGGTCAAAAATGTGGTGTCGATGATCAGATCCGACAGGGCTCGCACCTCCCCCAACCGTTCTATATCAAGGGCCACTGCCTCCTGTACAGTGCAGTTCACGGCCAACGGATGGCGTCGCCGGGTCTCCCGGTAACGGCTGATCAACACGTTGACATCGGACTCCAGAAAAAGGGTCTCCAACCGTTCCACCCGCTGCCGGATACGGTCCAGACACGCCTCGAACCGCAACGGGCACTCCTGGTCGTCGCGCATGTGAACCCCGACAGCCAGCCTCAGGCAACGTTCCCGCTCGTCCGGGGTCAGGGAGTCAAGATAAAGCGGAATCTTGACCATGGGCAAATTGTCCACCCAACTGAAGCCAAGATCTTCCAGAAATTTCAAGGCACTGGATCGTCCAGCTCCAGAAAGGCCAGTGACCAGAACCATACGGGAAATCATGGAATCGCGCATGCTCACAGGCCATCTTGATCCAGCACGGCGGCCTGATACAAGGACTCCCGATCCATCGCCAGCATCAGACGACGCCGGGAGTTTGGCTGCCGCAATAAACGAAACATATCGGCCAGGATTTGCAGGTGCGCCTCACTCGCTTCGGTCGGCAGCAGAAGCGCCATCACCAGATGCACGGGTTGACCATCCAGGGCCATGAACTCCACTCCGTTCCGGGAGCGCGCCAAAGCCGCCATGGGGACGGATAAACCAGGCACCCGCCCGTGCGGAATGGCGATCCCTTGCCCGATACCCGTACTGCCCAGTTTTTCACGCTCCCACAAAATCTCCAGAACACGTTTGGACCTCACCCCCGTCATATCGGCAGCCAACACCTCGGCGAGTTGGGACAGGACGCCATTTTTGTCGGCCACCGCCAACTCAAGAATGACGCGGGTCTCTTTGAGAAAGAGGGACATCCGTGTACGCTCCGCCCCGTGGCCAATCAGTTGGAAATCTGCTTGCGCCGGGACGAAGAGGGAATCCCCATGGCCTCCCGGTATTTTGCCACAGTGCGCCGGGCAACGACAATACCATGCTCCTCCAGATATTTGGCAATCTTTTCGTCCGAAAAAGGACGCCTGGAGGATTCACTCTCCACCAGCTTGCGAATCTTGTATTTGACCGCTTCCGAGGAGTGGGTCTCATCCGAATCGTTCGAGGCCAGGGAGGAGGAGAAAAAATATTTCAACTCAAAAATACCCCGCGGGGTGTGCATGTACTTGTTGCTGGTCACCCGCGAGGTGGTCGATTCATGCACCCCGACATCCTCGGCAACATGCTTGAGGATCAGGGGTTTGAGGTGCTCCTGGCCATACTCCAGAAAATCCTTCTGAAAACGCACAATGCTCTCGGCCACCCGGAAGATGGTGCTGGAGCGCTGCTCCAGACTCTTGATCAACCACTGGGCAGAACGGGCATTCTCGGCCAAAAATCGCTTGTCCTGGGGCGAAAGGCGACCATCCATGGCCTCCTGATAATACCGGTTGAGGCGCAACTTGGGCACGGTCTCGGGATTGACCTCCACCACCCACTCCCCATTGATCTTGCGCACGAAGACATCCGGCGCCACATAGCCGGCGTTGTCGCTGCCAAAGGCCAGACCCGGTTTGGGATTCAGGGAGTGAATGACCGAAACAGCGTCGGCCAGCTCTTTTTCATCCAGCTTCAAAACCCGGGCCAGCTTGCGAAAATCCCGCCGCCCCAGATCATCCAGGTGGTCCAACAGATCCACGTAGGGGGCATGAGCCATGCCCAAATTTTTGAGCTGTAGACGCAAACACTCCGCCAGGTTGCGGGCGCCCACCCCAGCCGGTTCGAAGGATTGCACCAGAATGAGGGCATCTTCGACATCATCGAGCAAGTAGCCGGTGATCTCTGCGATCCCCTGGAGATCGCCGACCAGATAGCCATTGTCGTCAATGGCATCCACCAGAGCCGTGCCAATGACCTGCTCCTTCTCCGAAACCGCCGAAAGCCCCAGCTGCCACATGAGATGGTCCGCCAACGTCTTCGAGCGGACCAGGGTGTTTTCCAGGGGAGGCGCTTCGCTGCTGTTGTTGAGCTCGTGTTCAAAGGCGGGGGCATCGGCGTAGATATCCGACCAGGAGGCATCCACAGGCAAATCCGCCTCCAGTTGCCCCTCCTTGCCCTCACCCGGCAACCCCTCCAGCAAAGACTCGGAATCCTGGCGGTTCAACAGCATCTCGTTCGGAAGGATCTCTGCCGAGGTGTCGTCCCGGCCCCTGTCCCCTTCAAGGTTGACATCGCTGCCCAACCCCTCCTCGCTGCCATCTTCAACTCGTTCCAGCAGAGGGTTCCGCTCCAGCTCCTCTTGCAGATACTCGGCCAGATCCATGCTGGACATCTGCAACAACCGAATGGCCATCTGCAACTGCGGCGTCATCACCAGTTGCAAACCCATCCGAAGTTTCAGTTCCAATCCCAGCGCCATGGATCTTACCCCTGCCTGCAAAAGTTGAATGCCAATTCCACCCTGTTCACGCCACACAGCCTGCCCGCGAGTCGCCACCCCTTCCGAGCGGCGCCATTCACAACTGAAACCCCTCACCCAGATACAGCTTGCGGACCTGAGGATCCTCCACCACCTTGGCAGGTACGCCGTCAGCCAGGACACGGCCCTCGGAAAGAATATAGGAACGATCGCAGATTCCGAGCGTTTCGCGTACATTGTGGTCGGTGATCAACACGCCAATCCCTCTGCTCTTCAATTGGCGAACGATGGATTGGATATCACCGACCGCCAGAGGGTCCACCCCGGCAAAAGGTTCATCCAGCAAAATATAGCGCGGGTGAATCGCCAACGCCCGGGCGACCTCCACCCGGCGCCGCTCTCCGCCCGACAGGGCATAACCGTAGGTCCGGCTCAGATGCGCCACACCCAGTTCAGCCAACAACGACTCCAGCCTCTGGATGCGCTCCTGGTGTGACATGGCCAAAGTCTCCAAAATAGCCAGGACATTATCCCGCACCGTCATCTTGCGAAACACCGACGGCTCCTGGGGAAGATAGGAGACGCCGGCCCGCGCCCGGCGGTACATGGGCTCGCGGGTCACATCCCGGCCATCCAACCGTATGCTCCCCTTCTCCGGCGCCAGCAGGCCAACCAGCATGTAAAACGTAGTGGTCTTGCCTGCGCCGTTGGGTCCAAGCAGGCCAACCACCTCTCCCGGAGAGACCCGCACGTTGACCCCGCTCACCACCATCCGGCCACGAAACCCCTTGCCTATCTCCCGGGCTTCCAGGCCATGCGCCGTTTCACTCATGCGACCCACCTGCCACTGGTTTGGGTGCAACGGAGTGTGTGTTCAACAACGCCTTGACCTGTCGGCTCCCGTTGCCGCGCGCCACCACTTTCTCCAGGCGGCGATCAGCCGTCAAAGACAGCAGAATACGCTCACCCTCCAGACGATTGCCCCCTTGCTGCACGACGGCATGGCCGCTCTGGCCAAGCAGCTCCACGGTACGGGCCTCCATCCGATAAATGGCCACATCCGCCGTACCATGATAATCGGCCTGATCCAAAACAACATGGCCGGTCGCCTGAACGTCCTGAATCCTGACCTTTTGGGTCTCCTGGGCAGCCGGGGCGGTATAACGAACCTGCATCTGATCGGCGCGTAAACGCATCTCCCCTTCCACGGCCAAAACGTGGCCCGAAAATGTCGCGACACGCCCCTTGTCGTCCATCTCAAGGCGATCCGAGGTGATCTCAAGCTGAGTTGGTTTGGCGCTTGCGGCAAAGGCGCATGTCGATCCGATGGGCATGCTGCCCACCAACGCCAGGAAAAGATAGAGGTTCCATCGCGTCCGTGCCATGGCTAAACCAAATCCCGAAAGCCGTCAAGGATGACCGCCTTGACCCGCTGCAACACCTTGACCTGCTGCAAATCCTGATTGAACTCCAGACCCACGCCGGTCAGTTCGAACCCCTTGCCAACCAGACGAAAGGGTTGGTCGGTCTCCAGGAGATGCCGCGCCGGATCAACACGTAACAGGGAGGTGGTCAGGTGCAGGTCACCGCCATCCGTGGCATGCACATCGCCCATGAAAGCCATCTCCCGACTTTGCTGATCGAGCGTCCCCTCATGGGCTGAAACCTCAAGCACGCTGCCACGTTCCAAAAACAGGGTCAACCGGGGCTCGACGGCACGGGTACGACCTCGATCCGGTTTCTGGGCACTCTCGGCAGTCAGAGTCCACCTCTGGCGCTGCCCATCATCCTGGACCAGTCGGAGGCCCGTTGCCACAGCTTCGTGATGCACACCCGGGGTCACCAAGACACCCGATGCCACCACCCCGGAGGAACCATCCGGTGGAGATGCCGCTGTGCGAACATGCGCCGCAGCACTCCCAGCCGCAGAGAGCGCCTCCGTGCGGGGAGCCGCTTCAAAAGATGCCGCTGCCTGGGAACCAACCCCTTGCGATCCTGTCCCGGAAGATCCTGCCACGGACACCGCCGCATGGGAACCAACCCCTTGAGATCCTGTCTCGGAAGATCCTGCCGTGCGTGATCCCATCGCAGGGCCTCCCGCCTCCTGCCCCAAGACCCGGGCCAGAGGGGTATCCATGGACAGTTGCCGGGATGTCAACTGCCAAGCCACCCCTCCGACAACGGCCAGAGAGACCCCAAGAAACAAAAATTTGACATAACGCTGAGACATGTCCGTCAACCTCCCTGCCCGGATCCCGAGCCGGTCAGGCGGGCCATGATGGTCGGCCAATGCCCCTGCACCTGTAGGATGCCATCGATCAACTCGCGGACCGCGCCCCGTCCCCCGCCCGCCTGCGCCACCCAATGGGCAGCCCGGACCGCTTCGGGGTGGGCGTCTCCGGGAACCGCAGCCAAGCCAACGCGCTGCATCACCCCCAGATCCACGAGATCATCCCCCATGTAGGCACACTGGTCAGCCTCCAAGCCCATCTCACGCAGGCGATTTTGCAGGCAACCCCACTTGTCGATCGCCCCCTGGTGCAGGAAGGTGATACCCAACTCGCCGGCCCGCTTGCGTACCAACTCGGAGCTGCGGGCCGTGATCCAACCTACAAACAATCCCGACTCCAGCAACAGCTTGATGCCCAAACCATCCCGGGCATGGAACCGCTTGGCTTCCAGCCCCTCACAATCCATGTAGTAAATGCCGCCGTCGGTCAAAACGCCGTCCACATCCATCACCACCAAGCGAATATGGCGCGCCCGCTCCCGCAACGACTCCGGCCATGCCGCCGGCCCGCTCACATCAGTCCTGCCTGCAACAGGTCGTGGAGGTGGATCACACCCACCAAGCCAGCAGAACCATCGCGCACGAACAGGCTGGTAATCTTGTTCTCTTCCATGATCTTGACCGCCTCCACCGCCAACGCCCCGGAGCCGATAAACCTGGGCTGCGGGGTCATGATCTCTGCCGCCCGGCGTTGCAGCAACTGCGCATCACGCTCCAACCATCGCCGCACATCCCCATCCGTAATGATGCCACACAACTCCCCCTGCCCATCACGAACCCCCGTCATGCCAAACCTTTTGGTGGTCATCTCGAACAGGGCATCGCGCACTGTACTCCGGTCGTCCACCAGGGGAATCCGTTCGCCCTGGTGCATCAAATCCGCCACCCGCAGCAACAATCTCTTCCCCAACGCCCCACCCGGATGACGTTCGGCAAACTGCTCGGGTCCGAAACCCCGCTTTTGCAGCAAGGCCACCGCCACCGCATCCCCCATCGCCAGGGCGACCGTGGTGGAAGAGGTGGGCGCCAGATTCAGCGGGCAGGCCTCCCGGCGCACCGATACATCCAAAAAACAGTCACTCTCGCGCGCCAGAATGGCATCGGCACGCCCTACCAACGCAACCAGGGGAATACCCAACCGCTTGATCACCGGCAACAAAGCCACCACCTCCCAGGTGTCGCCGCTGTTGGACAAAACCAGCACAACATCCCGGTTGGTCAACATGCCTACATCGCCATGGCTTCCTTCAGCAGGATGCAAGAAAAATGCCGGAGTTCCGGTGCTGGCCAACGTTGCAGCAATTTTTTTTCCGATCAGACCCGATTTTCCCATGCCGGTCACCACCACACGTCCCTGGCAACCATGGAGAATGTCGACACAACGTTCAAACCGCGCATCCAGACGGCCAGCCGCAGCCAAAATCTCTTCAGCCTCCAGACGCAAAGTCTCCCGCGCCTGGGCCAAAATAGTCAGCCCGGGCGTCACTCCATCCCCCTCCGCAACCACGCATGGCGCAGAAGGAACGAGGTTACATGGAGGGTGATCCTCGATCATGGGTCCATTCCTTCCCTGGAACAAAAGCGGATGCGTCCGACCGACGCATATTTCCACGACAACCACTTCCCGGTTTTGCATAATGTCACGGCTATGGCTCGGGAAGGGCGCGTGGTGTCATTATACAGACACCCGGCCCGTAGAAACCACCGTTATCGATACCGGCCCCTGGAATGATCAAACCAACGTCACCATTCACCACCCGGCAACAAGTCGGGTCCAGATGGCGCTGAATCGTGGCAAACCGACGTAACTATTCACCACCCTTGCAAGAGAAGCTTGGACATGAAAGCCTTTGTTAGGGCTTCGCCCCGAACCCCACCAGGACTCCGTCTTAGGCCCTGCCAGGGAGCCAGCCCCCTTGTATCTTGGATCCGAGGAAAAATGAACGCTTGTAT
>JADGBZ010000089.1 GCA_015231175.1 Magnetococcales bacterium
TGGACACCCCCCCTGGCAGAAACTGCTTGACAGTCAAGACAGTTGCTGGACCCCGCTTCGTTGACATGGCCGAACGATGGCCATGGCCAGGAAATTGTGGGTTAGCGCCTATGGGGCGCTGCACTGAATGGTTCCCTGTGATGAAACCTTCCCATGCGTCATGGCATGGAGTCAGAATGGGGCCCGTGCCAGCTCCTGGATTGTGAGGCATCCATCGTCACATCTTTTGCACCTTGTCGGGTTATGGAATATCGATCCTTTGGTCGCACCGGTCTACAGGTATCCGTTTTTACCCTGGGGGGCATGCGCTTTCTGCGCGTCTGGGACCAGCCGGCGGACGAACTGCCGGATGAGAGCCTGGAAAATGCCCATCAGGTGGTTGTGGCTGCCCTTGAGGCAGGGTGCAATCTGATTGAGACGGCCCAGGGCTACCCCAAGAGCGAGGCGTTGATTGGACATGCCTTGCGTCATGTGCCCCCTTCCTTGCGGGGCCGCTCTCTCCTCGAAGGCAAAGGGGCGCCCACCGCCACCCCGGAGGCCATGCGGGAAAATCTGGAACGAACCTTGCGCCGCCTGGGGGTGGACCGTCTGGATCTCTTTGCCTTGCATGGGATCAACAACGAACTCGATTATCAAAGGACTTTTGGGCCGCGTGGATGCTTGGCTGTCCTCGAACAGGCCCGCAACGAGGGATTGATCGGGCATCTGGGGTTTTCATCCCATGCCCCCCTGTCGCTGATGTTGCGAACCCTGAGCACAAACGCTTTTGATTTTTTCAATGTCCACTATTACTACTTTCACCCCGCAAACGGGCCGGCAATAGCCCTGGCCGCAGCTTTGGGCATGGGGGTTTTCATCATTTCGCCCAACGACAAAGGGGGGTTGCTCTATCAACCTCCCCAACGATTGCAGCGCCTCACCGCCCCGTTGCACCCGGTCAACTTCAACGAACGGTGGTTGTTGGCCCATCCTGAAATACACACCATGAGCATCGGTTTAAGCGAACCCGCCCAGATGGGCATACATCTGCAAACGCTCGCGCCCAAACCCTTCTGGGGCGCCGAAGAGCGGGCCGCCGAGGCCCGTTTGCAGGCTGCGGTGCGGAATTCGGACCTGGAAAGATGTCGCGGTTTGTGCCAAAGATGCCTTCCCTGTCCGGAAAAGATTGAAATTCCCGAAATGATGCGGCTTCTGAAACTGGCGGAGTGTTATGACATGGTTGAGTTTGGCCGCTATCGCTACGGCAACATGCAGCCAGACAATCGTTGGGTTCCCGGCGCCAAGGGGGTGGCTTGTACGCGCTGTGGTGACTGCCTGCCCCGTTGCCCAGCCGGGGTGGCCATCCCGGAACGGCTCTTGACGGCACATCGCCTGCTGGATGGTGAAACGAGGGATGATCCATAAGCGGTAACCATGCACGCCCGGCAACACATTGGGGTTCAGGGAGCTGGCTCCCTGGCAGGGCCTAAGACGGCGTCCTGGTGGGGTTCGGGGCGAAGCCCTGAAAAAGGCTTTCATATCCAGGTTGAACGCATATCATGAACGATGCTTTTCGCTTCAAAACCCATGGCCGCAAGCAGGGTCACCTCACCCAGGTGCAACGGGCACAGTTGGAAGAGACCCTGTCGCGCTATCATCTGGAACCCCGCTCTGAACGGGAGACGTTTTTACGGCAATGGGGGCGTGCTGCGACCAGCGGAATGTTGTGGGTGGAGATCGGTTTTGGCAACGGCGACTATCTGGCGCACATCGCCGAGCGCCACCCACAAGATGCCATGGTCGGTGTCGAGGTCTTTCTTGAAGGCATCGCCTCTCTGACCCGCAAGCTGGATCTGGCTGGTCGGCACAATGTCCGGGTGGTTCGCGGTCATGCCCACCCGATCCTGCGCGACATGTTGCCCGACAACGCCATCGACCGGGTGATCGTCAATTTTCCCGACCCGTGGCCCAAGAAACGCCACCATAAGCGTCGTCTGATTCAACCGGAGTTTCTTGACCTCCTGGCCATGAAAATACGCCCCGGCGGTCGTCTTACCCTGGCAACCGACTGGCAGGAGTATGCTGCATGGATGGAAACCATCCTCGGTGCCCATCCCGCTTTTGTCGGAGGTCCATCCCCCCCGCCTGAGGAGTGGATCGTGACCCGCTTTCAACAAAAGGGCCATCAGGCCGGGCGCCCAGCCCTTCATTTGGCCTATGAGCGGCGTTTGGATTGACCCCGGGCCACCTCTGCCACAACTTCCAGCAGGCGTTGTTTGCGAACCGGCTTGGTGACGTAATCCGTGCATCCGGCGGCCATGGCCATCTCCTTGTCTTCCCGCAAGGCGTGCGCGGTGAAGGCAATGATGGCGGTGGGAGACCGGCCTTGTTCCCGCTCCCACTGGCGGATCTCCCGCGTGGCGGCGTAGCCATCCTTGACTGGCATCTGAATGTCCATCAAGACCAGATCATACGCCTGGCTGCAAAATTTTTGCACCGCCTCTTCACCATGGGCCGCCATATCGAGACGGTGCGGCGTGGAGGCCAGAAACGCTTTGATCAGGATCAAATTATCTTCCGCATCGTCCGCCAACAAAATGGACAAACTTTCCGTACCCGAGGTGTGCCGGGTCTTTTCAGAGTCTGGAAGTGGGGCAGCCGATATCGCCGGTTCAGGCTCGGAAACGATGGGAAACTGGGCCTTGAAGGAAAACGTACTGCCATTCCCCTCCACACTTTTGACCCAGATGTGGCCATCCATCTGCCTGACCAATTCTTTGCAAATGGCCAGCCCCAACCCGGAACCGCCAAAACGACGGGTGGTTGAAGGGTCACTCTGGACAAATGGATCGAAGATGGTCTGGAGCATCTCCTGGGGAATGCCGATACCGGTATCCACCACGGAAAATTGCAGGTACGCCTTTTCCGTGGCCCGGCTCACGGTCAGTTGCACATGGCCATGCCGGGTAAATTTGACGGCATTGCCTGCAAGATTGAGCAAGATTTGATGTAAACGCTGGCCATCGCCCAAAACACGAGCCGGCACGTCGGCATCCATGTGCCAAGTGACCACGACACCTTTGGCCTGCGCCGCCAGGTAGAGAATTTCCACCACCCTTTGGAGCAGGTCTGCCAGAACCACTGGGGCCTTTTCCAGCGCCAGTTGACCCGCCTCGATCTTGGCAAGATCCAGAATGTTGTTGATCAAGATCATCAGTCCCTCTCCCGCCCGATTGAGGATGGAGAGATATTGGCGCTGTTCCGGGGAGAGGGATGTTCCGACCAACAGCTCCGTCATGCCGATCACCGCGTTCATGGGGGTACGAATTTCATGGCTCATGTGGGCCAGGAAGGTGGATTTGGCCTGGTTGGCAGCCTCGGCATTCTCCTTGGCCGTGCGTAAATCGGTTTCAGCCTGCTGACGCAAACGGGCCATGGTCAAAAAAGCCTGGATCAAATCGCCGATCTCATCCTGATGGTGCGCACGGATGGAGAGATCATAATGCCCCTTGGCAACATCCGTGGAGGCGGACCCCAGCGCCCGGATGGGACGAATAATCGAGGTGAAAACCAACACGCTCAACAAGCCACCCACAACGATCAACAACAAACAGGACCACCAGGTGAGCCTGGAGAGAACATCCAGCGCACGGGTGAGGGTCTCCCGGTGCTCGACCAGTTCATCCATCTCTTTGTCGATGGCGCGTCGGATGATCTTGTCAAGCCGATGGTTGATGGCCTCGAATGTGTGTTCCTCGCTTTGCAGCGTCCCATTCAGGAGACCATCCGACCCCAAAAGCTTCTCACTCAACTGGATCAGCGTCTCGGCGTGGGTGCGAATGTCCTGCAAAAACATCTGCTCGTTGGGGAAATACTCCTCCACTAACTTTTGGTAGGCCATGATATGCGCACGCAACTCCTTTACGGTTTCGCGTTGCTCCTCGACTTCGTGCTCCAGGTCGAACCTGTCACCCTGAGGTTGGGTGGGCACCTGGACAACATTGTCAGGCACGCGCCGTAGCAAAAGGATACGGTTGGTGGAAGCAAACAGGTTGAGGGCATAGCCGTGCAGCTCCGAAAGTTCGCGCACCACCGGCACGGTGCGCCATTCCAGCATGTCCCATCCACTTTTCAGATGGTGGGACAAAAACTCGAAAGCCATGGCGGCAGCAAGCAGAAAGATGGCCATGATGATGTGTAATGACAAAATCTTGTTACGAATTTTCATGATGACCCTATCAACATGCCTCTTCTCGCGCACCACTGTCGAGCGCATGGCGCCAAAGCGCCTTCCAGGGGGACCGGTCTTGTCAGCAGGTACCCTGGGAGGTCATGCTACCACAACTCGATGCATGAATGCCTGATGATCCTGTCACCAAATCCGCAAACAGCGCAACGATCCAACACCTGACCATGACCAGCTGAATCGTCAAGCTCAACCAAAGTGTTTTCTCACCCTTGGAATGAAATCGTGAAGCACGATAGGCTTTGTCACAAAATCGGCGGCACCGAGTTGAAAGGCTTTTTCCCGAGTCGCGCGTGATTCATCCGCAGTCACAAGGATGACGGGAATATCTCTGCCACTGCTGTGGGCTGCTTCCAGAAGCTGAAAACCATCCAGGTCGGGCATGAAGACATCGGCAATGAGCAGATGGGGTTGCAAGCCATCGAGCAGGCGCCTGTAGGCCTCCTGACTGGAGTCCAACCCTGTCACTGAAAGTTCCATGGCTTCGAGCTTTTTGACCATGAACTTCAGCAGGTCGGGATCGTCGTCCACAATCATGACGGTGGGTTGCACACGGGGCAGGCGGACCACCATGGTAAACCCGGAGGCCTGATCGGGAATGATTTGCAGGGAACCCTGGTGTGATGCCAAAATCCGGCGGGCCAGGTAGAGATTTTGCGGTCCGGTAGGAAGGTGCGACTCTGCAACCTTCCCATCCCCATGGACATGACAACTCCCGGCACCGGATTTCGTTCCTGAAGGACCAGCGATGGTAATGGCAAAGCCGGATAACCCGGCAGTCACATCCTGGTGGTGGATACGCAGTGCATCCTCCTGGCCGCAATAATGGAGCGCATAGGCCATGATTTCCAATACCACCTGCTTGAGCAATACCGGGTCGGCAAACAGGCGAAAATACTCGGATAACGTATTGGTGACGACAATGCGCTTGTCGATGATCATTGCCGCATGGTCGGAAAGAGTCTGCCCGAGGATCGACCTGATGTTGACAAACTGTCTTCGGATCGACACGTCGAGGGCTTGTCCGCTTTCGACGTTGGCCGACAGATGGTCAAGACTCCGGCTCCAAAAATCAAACTCCTTGATTCGTTCGGTGAACTCCTGGTACTGACTGTGCGCTTGGCGCTGCGCCGCAAGCCGCTCCTCGTTGACGGCGTCGTAATGATCGACGAGGGCATGCACGACCTTGCCATCCAGCAAGCCGTTTTCGACTTGTTCGGCAAAGATGTCCCTGACCTTCATTTCGGACATGCCAAGTCGGTAAGGCCGATCCTCGGAAAGGGCGGTGAAAATGTCGGCAACCGCCACGATGCGGGCTGCAAACGGCAACTCCTCGGCAACCTTGCGAAAAGGATAACCGGACCCATTCAACCTTTCGTGATGGAATACGCACCACTGAATGACTTCATCGATACCTTGGATCGGCTCCAGAATCCGCATCGTGTGATAGGTATGGGATTTGATGATGTTGAATTCAGCGCTGCTCAAGGCGCCGTTTTTTTCCAGCAATTCGCGTGGAATAGCCAATTTTCCGACATCGTGCAAAAGCCCGGCGACGGCTATCTTTCGACACTCGCTCCCTGAAAATCCGATGATGCGGGCTATGGATTCCGCCACTGCCGCCACACCCTGCGAGTGCGTGGAGGTAAAACGGCTCTGGAAATCAACCAACTGAGACAAAAGATGGGCGAATGAGGCCAGAATATTGTGTGTCAGGTCGATTTCATAGCCTTTGACCCAACGGCGCAGAATGTGGGAGAGGTCTGGCGAGGTCAATTCAAACCAAAAATCATCCCGCTGCACAAGACGGGTAAACCAATCCACCACCAGTGGGTGGAAAAGGTCGGGACAATCTCCCTTGACGGTGGTCAAGACATGTTCAATCTGGGGATGGATGTCGGATTGGTAGTCGATCAGCACATCCACGCGGTCAGCCAGGTGGATGACATGACTTTCAAAAGGCACCTTCTGGTCGCAAAAACGGTGGCCGGCGCCATCTTCCCAACAAACGTGGTGATGGCGGATAATCGTTGCCGGATGTTCAAACAGGTCGAAGTCATGCAGAAGCTGGTAACCCACTTCGGCGTGGCGATGGGGATGGTGCAGCTTGTAGTGAAAAAACTCGGACCGGTCATCCGTCCACACCGCTCCCAGGTCGTGCAGCAGGCTGGCGACAAAGACATCATTTTCCTGTTTGCGATTCAGGTCACCCATCTTGCTCAGGCTTTTGGCGATATAGGCCACACGAACGTGATGCCGGACAAGCCCCTTGTCGACCAGGTCCAGGGCCAGGGTGAGGGACTGCACCAGATCGATGAAATCAATCCTGGGCTCACGCATGCCCAGCCCCCGTCTTCATCCGGTGAACCCGCCGACCTGCGGCCAACGACCCCGGCAGAGTCCGATTCGCTGCCGGCAACCTCGGCAGCGCACAAGCGTGCATGACAGAACCTGTACTCATCGAATGCCCCCCGCATTCACCTCATTGTGGTTGTTTACAGTCTTGGATCCCCACTCTCCTGACCTCGATCTCTGGATCTTCCTGTCTGGCAACTATTCATCTCCTTTCCTATCACCATCACCATCAGGCGCCCTTAATCCATGCCTGATTTTTCTTCAGGAATCATAAACAGGAACGTTTCATAGCGTCCAAAACTGTAATGCCGGACGAAAAATTGGTAATTTTTAATTTTCTCCATAAAATAAAGAGGAATATTCCAAAGATCGGCAACCTGGTAGGAGATGCATATAATGACTTGAGTACGAAATTTTTCCATGAGGCGGAGCACCCCATCCATGACCAAAACCTCTGACCCGCACAAGCTCAACTTGATCAGATCAAGACGTTCAAGACCGATCTCCGCCACCAGTTGATCGATGGTTTTGCTGGGGCAACCGTGCAGTTGCAATCCATCGCTGTGTCCATGCAGGACTGGCCGCAAGTCCATGTTTCGCCCATCGAACGCCATCGGCAGGAGAGTACCGTCTTCCGACAAGGCCACCTCGTGCAGAAACACCTGTTCCTGATGTTGGGCAAGGGTGTTTCTGGCATGCTCACACAAAAAGCGGAATCCGAGGGGATCAACGCAGTGCAATTGTCCCTCTTTGCCGATCAGGGCCAAAAAGGGTGGGATTTCTCCCCCTTCGGCAATACCGCAATCAAGAATCACATCGCCCTTTCTGATGATGGAGCAATCCACATATTTTAGTGGTTGGAACATGCGCTCACGATACAGTGATACCATATCGTTGAAATTGTAAACAAATAGACACATGTAAATTTTTTTGCTGACAGCATCTTGCAGATTGGCTGCAACTTCCATAATCGAATCGGTATGTTTCAGCCAATGATCCTTCAAGTAGATATTCATGGCGTCGGAGTGGATGGAGATGCCGCCACTGTCTGTCCTGCAAAGCGTGCTTTTGGTTTCCAGCAGTCTGGATATGATGATATGGGTATCGCATGTCATGTTGCCGTCAGTGCCCCGGACAATGCCTTCCGGGTGATCTTTCCAGAGGTCATACAAACCAAAAATACAGTTTTCCACATAGATACAAAGGAATACAGTGTGGTCGGAAACACCGTTTTGTGTCAAATCGTTCAGGATGGCTGCCCAATTTTTATCGGAAACGAGTATCGCGGCGTGTTGGTCTGTCGCAGCGACAGGTGAGGGGATCGTGCCGAGGCAATTTTTATTTTTATTCAATTTGGCCAGAAGGGCCCCGGTCAGGAGCGTATAGGTATCCGATCCAAGGAGGTAGAATTTTATATCATCGGGAAAATCCAGAAGAGTTTTCAGAAAAATCATACCCCAACCTCAAAGATCGACTGCCTGCAACGACAAGCGGACCCGGCAAAATGATTCGTGTCAAAGTCTTCTCTTGACAAGGGTGATGAATCGTTACCCAAAAAGCAAGGTAACGATTCACTACCCGGCAACTTTATGGTATGTTTTTTGCAACAAATTTGCAGAAAATTCCGACTACCGATCTCAATCTTTACAAAAGGGTGTGTCCTATGATCCGGAATGGCCAAGCTCAACCCAACAACTGGTTCTGGCCCTTTATCGATCCCGTTGAAGAGGAACTCCGTACCTTCCTCTCCATCCGGGTTTTGGCCAAGGAGCTGGAAATTCCGGAGGAACTCGTCCGCGCCTGGTGGCATGACAGGATCAAACCCATGTCTCACCCTCAGCCCCACTGAGCACACCGGAAAAATGCAGCTGCAACCCTGCGGCAGCCTTTTGGCGGGAGAACCAGCCCCCTGGATCCCGATGCGTTGCCGGGTGCCGGACAGTCATTGGCAAGCGACCAACCACATGCCGAGGTGTCGGAAATGACAATTTGTCGTCGACATTCGGGAGGGAGTCTTGACACCTGGGATGCCACCAACCTAGAATTACCCAGAGAACGTGTGGAGGGGCCGCGTCGGTCGCTGTGTTTTTGGCGGCTGGGGTCGGTGGTGTCTGGAAGCGTCGGCAACGCTGGAACGGACTGACATAAGGAACAAGGAATAGCCGAACATGGATGAGCACTCCGCAGAAACTCCGGCTCAGGGCGGTTTTTGGAGCGAGCACAAGCCCCAGGATCAGCAGGGGGCAGGAGAGGGGGAAGGCAGCCATGCGGGAGGTGACGCCCCGTCCGGGAGCGATCTTCTTGCCGCCTTGGAGCAGCGCTGGGAGTCCGTCTCCCAGAGTCTTCGTGCCCTCCGTCAGGAGAATCAGCAACTGCGAGAGCAAACTCAGCAGCGTGACCACCAAATAGCCGAGGTCCAGGGCGAAGTCGAGCGGTTGAACCGTCTGGTGGCGGATTTGCAACAGGAGAAGGGTCAAACCATCACGCGCATCGAGGCGCTTCTCACCCGGTTCAATGCGGCAGAAACACAAGCCTGACCACCGTGACAGGGTCACGAAGCCATGTCCGAGTCCGTCGAGGTGAGAATTCAGGGTCATGTTTTCAGATTGAAAACGGATGTCGGGAGGGAGTACGTTCACGATTTGGCTGTTTTTGTCGACGAGACCATGAAGAAAATGCACCGCTACTCCGCCAGCTCTTCCGTTGATCGGGTCGCCATCATGGCGGCGTTGGGCATCGCCGACACCCTTTTCCAGTTGCAGAAAGAGGGTCGGGTTGCCGGGTCGGAAGGTTCGGATTTGGATGCGGGTTTTGTTGAGCGTGTTCAGCGGCTGATTGTCGCAGCTGATCGTTTGCTTGAAGAGGAGTAGAGTTATCGTCCCCTGCGGTGTGCGTGAGGATTCTACATCCTCCTGAGCCGATACTTCTGAACCTGGGATCTTTGCTCTGGCCGTGGAGTGTAACTCCCCCGGGAGTTGCCGGAAGCGGTTACCCAGAGATCCAACTTGATCGATAGGGTTCGAGAGGTTGCAATCCCACGGCACCGGCGGGGGTCTACTCTTGACTGACAGCAAATCGGCTCTGCGGCGGCAGTTGCGGGATCGGCGGCAACGTCTGACTGTGCGGGGTGTGTCGCACCTGAGTCGCCGGGTGTGCGTGCGGGTGTCGGCCCTCTCCGTGTACCGGCAGGCATGCTCAATCGGTTTGTACCTGCCGATCGACAACGAGGTTGACACCTCGTATCTGCTCGCAAGCGCCTTGCGTTGGGGCAAGCGCGTCTTCCTGCCGGTGACCAATCGGCAGAAAAAGTCCATGCAGTTTGTGCGGTATCAAGAGGAAACACCCCTCCATGGGGGGGCGTTTGGCATCCCTGAACCCGTGCCGGATGCCCACGACCCCGCCATCGATACACCAGGAGGTCTGGATCTCCTGTTTCTGCCGTTGGTGGGATTTGATCGACGCGGGGCGCGTTTGGGATACGGGGGCGGTTTTTTCGACCGGTTCCTGGAAGCGCACCCCCGACCGCCTCTGATAGGGCTGGCCTACGGGTTCCAGGAGGTGGCGACACTTCCTCAGGATCCCTTGGATGTTCGGTTGGATGGAGTGGTGACAGAACGGGAGATCATCCTGTCGGCAGCATCTCCGTCATCCTGAATCGGCCAGTCTGGAACAATCATGCCTGACCCCCCGCGTGTGGCTTTCGTCCCGTGGGGAAGGGAGACTGGAATATGGTCATGAACCTTTTTATGCTCGTGTTGGGACTCCTGGCCGGAGCGGCCCTGCCGGCGTACCTCCTGCTCAAACAACGCCAGCAGCTTCTCCTCGAGCAGGAAGGACAGGAAGAAAAAACCCGTAAAATTCAAGAAAATGCCGAAAATCGGGTGCGCATTCTCGAACGCGAGACGGAGTTGCGCGACAAGGATGCCCGGCTGCGCTACAAAGAAGAGCTGGAACGTGAATACAATGAACGCCAGCGGGAAGTAAGCCAGCAGAAAAAAAGGTTGGACAAACGTGAAGAGGTGCTGGACCGAAAAATCGAGCAACTCGACAAACGCGACGCCGAGTTGGAGCGACGCCTGGTCCAGGTCGAGAAGGATCGAGAAAATGTCGCTGCCGAGTCGGCCCACTATCAGGAGCTGAAAGCATCGGTGTTGCGACGTTTGGAGGAGGTGTCGCAAATGTCCATGGTGGATGCCCGGGTGCAGTTGACCAACGAAATCCGCGAAGATGCACGACGGGAATCCGCACGTCAGCTCAAACAAATCGAAGAAGAAACCAAACGTACAGTCAAAAAACGCAGCAGTGAGATCATCGCCACGGCCATCCAGCGTTACGCCGGTGAATATGTCGCAGAGAACACCGTCTCCGTCGTGGCACTGCCCAACGACGACATGAAAGGGCGCATCATTGGCCGGGAGGGCCGTAATATCCGCGCCATGGAAGCCGCAACCGGCTGCGATCTGATCATCGACGACACCCCGGAGGCCGTGGTGGTTTCCGGTTTCGATCCTGTCCGGCGCCAGGTTGCCAAACGCGCCATCGAGGAGTTGGTCACCGATGGCCGAATCCATCCAGCCCGCATCGAAGAGGTGGTGCGCAAGGTGCGCAAAGTGATCAACAACGAGATCCGTGAGGCCGGCGAGCAGGCCATCTTCGACCTGGGGATCCATGGCGTGCATCCCGAGATCATCCGCCTGCTGGGCACGCTGAAGTTTCGCACCTCCTACACCCAGAATGTCCTGCGTCACTCCATCGAGGTCGGTTACTTCGCCGGCATCATGGCGGAGGAACTCGGCCTGGATGGCCATATCGCCAGACGCTGTGGATTGTTGCACGACATCGGCAAGGCCGTGGATCACGAAACCCCCGGATCGCATGCTGTCATCGGTGGCCAACTGGCCAAAAAATTCAAGGAGAGCAGTGTGGTCAGCAATGCCATCTGGTCCCATCACTTCGATGTGGAACCGGCATCGGTTTATGGACCTCTGACCAACGCAGCCGATGCTCTCTCTGCGGCCAGGCCAGGGGCACGGCGGGAAAACGTCGAAACCTACATCAAACGCCTGGAGGCTCTCGAACACATCTGCACGGATTTCCAGGGTGTCGAAAAAGCCTATGCCATCCAGGCCGGTCGCGAGGTTCGCGTCATTGTCGGATCGGACCGTGTCAACGATGAGGGTTCCATTCTGTTGGCCAAGGAGATCGCCACCCGGGTCGAAAACGAAATCACCTACCCTGGTCAAATCAAGATTACGGTCATTCGCGAGGTCCGCACGACAGAAATCGCCCACTGAAGCCAACCCGACGCATCGGATTCAGGGTGCTGGCCCCCTGTGTGCCAACCTGCTTGAGCGCACATGATGTTTCGGGCCTTGATCACCCTTTCGGCCATGATGGACCCAAACGGTAACCATCGCACCACGGCGCACCATGGGTATGCCCGTTTCAAAAGCGCTTGCCCTGGTCGTTGCTCCGGTTTTCCGATCTACTCGCTGGATGTGTCCGCAACGACACCCTGCCAAAACTCCAGAGCCTCACGTGCAATGACCTCCGCCCCAAAAGGGGCTTCGTCGTTGACCCATTTTTTTTGGGCAGTGTCGAACAAAAACCTGCCGTAAGGTCCACTGGGGGAGCCTTCCGCAGGGTCGGATGCACCGTGCTGCCGGGCATAGACGCGAACAGACTTTTGCTTGGGTGTTGCACCAAACCCCACGACGCTTCCCAAAACGTTTGTACGCATGTAGCATCTGTCGCGTACCCCATCCTCGATGATACTCTGGCTCAGGGCATCGAAACGATCCAAAAGGCCCTGGCGCTTGATCTCCTGGCGCAGGTGGTAGCACAGTCGGCGCACATCCTGGTCGGGAAAAAATCCCCGCCGCGTGCGAAACCTGTGGCAGGTGCAGGTTAGACGAAAAAGATTCACCTGGTGCAACAACGTCTCCTTGTTCCGTCCCGCGACCGGTTGGGGTTTGTCCAGTTCCCGGGAAAATGGCGGCAGCAAAAAGGGAGAGCATTTTTGAAGCGCACTCATTGCCTTGTTTCTACGAATCTTTGGCAACAAGATGCCATAAACGATCCCAAGCCAGAGGGCGATGAAGCCAAATGCTACAATAAGAGTCCACATGGATAAAATCCGAGTTGGTATGGGAACAGTCGAACAGAATGGTCTGGATCGATCAAATCAACGACTGGGCGAATATTACGGAATGATCATGAAGAAGCAAATTTTTTTCCTGATGAACCGCTTTTCTGGCAAAATAGGTTCGTTCCTGCCGCTTGCTGCATGGCTCCTCTCCTGGCTGTGCTTCTCCTGGGTTGGAGTCGGGCAGACAGCCGAACCCGATGAAATCCTTCAGGAGGTGGATCAGGCCATGGGGGCCGATTCCCAAATCATGGTCATCCGGGTGGTCAACCGGCGGGGAGCAAAGGAAGATGCCCCCGTGGTGTTCACCATCGCCAAAAAGGGGGGTGACCGTCTGGTGGCCATGATCATCGCTCCCGACACCGTGCAGGGCGTGACGGCCTTCCGCTCGGGTGGCGAGCTTTGGCTGCGCATCCCCAACCGCAAGGTGGAGATGCAACAGGAGGGTCTCGTCAGAACCTTCATCGGGGGCGGACTCTTCAACAACGAAGATCTCCTGCACCTGGACTACCATACGGAATTCCAGGCCAGACTGGCCCGGGAAGATCAGGCCAACTGGTACCTCGAACTGACGCCAAAATGGCCATGGGTTCCCTATGCACAAGTCAGCATGGTGGTGGACAAGGCGTTCAAACTGCCCCGGGAGGTTACCCAGTATGGTCCCAACCATACGTTGATCAAGACCATCCGCTACACGCAGATGCAACACTTTCGGGATGGCCCCATGCGTCCGTCACTCCTGGAAACCACCAATGCCCTGAATCCTGAGTACACATCAACCTTGCGCTATGGAGATGTGCAACCCACGGATATCCCGGATACGCTGTTTGATAAAACGGCCTTGAGTAAAATCAGGGATTATTTTTTGCAGGAAAAGTAAGGTATGGATACCATGGTTTAAGTCGTATTATGATCATCCTGGCTTGTTGTGTAAACTTTGAGCATGATACCGTACCATTCATGGAGGGTGCCATCGTGCAGGGTGAGTCCAATAAATTGGCCGACTTTCTGGTCGAAACAGTGAGCATGTTTTTCCAGAAGACAGGGGAGCCCATCCTCATGTCTGAGTTGGGTAAACTCGTCAGGGAAAATCCTGACAAACGGCTTGCTCTTCCTTACGGCGCCAAGCTTCTGGGATTCATCCGCAGCCACCTGTTGGATTCGTTGAGTGTCGTTGTGCATCCTCAGCACTCCGCACGCATCTTCATTGCACCCATGGGCAACAAGGTTGAAGCAGAAAAGTTTATGCAGGAACACCCCCCTGGTATCCAAACCAGGCCTGCCAACATCAATGTGACGCTCCCTTTCTATGCCAGCCGGATTCAACGTGCCGTCCTGTTCGCTTTTCAAAAACCACTGGGTGAAGGCAAACGGCGTTACCTGAGCTTGCACCATCCTTTTCGCTTTGGCGATGATAGGGAGAGTGATCCGGAAAAAAATAAAAACGAGTTCATCTATATCGACCGACGGTTCACCATGACCCAACAGGAGTTTGATGAACACCCGTTCATCAACCCCAATGAAGACCCCATCGCCATAGCAAAATTTCAGGAGTGGCTTGCGGAGACGGGCCTCTCTCCAATGGCGCTTAGATAGCCGAGAAACATCATTTTTTCAACGCTAATCGTGCTTC
>JADGBZ010000090.1:0-3874 GCA_015231175.1 Magnetococcales bacterium
ATGGATGTCACTCCCAATAGTTTTGCTTTTGATAAGGCCTTTACAGATCCGGCCAGATGAATCAAAACCAGTTCTGGCGACCGGTGCAGAATCTTGCTGAAAATCCTTCTCTCCCGCTCTGGCAGCTCATCCAGCGCAACCCGATGCCCCTTCACGCCCGATGGCAAAGAGAAAAATCCGCGTTTGGGGTCGTGCCAAGTGGTGCGCTGCCTTGTCCATACCGGGATGGCCATCACGCCACCTCTGCCAGATGCTGCTGGTCGGCCTTGAATACCAACTCCTGGATGGCCCGCCGGTTGAACCGGAAGGTCAACAAGGCCGAAGCCTGATAGCGGGTCAGGTTGTGGTCGTTGCGATATTCCACCGGGAGATATTGCAACTGCCGCTCGGTGGGTGGCTCATGCACCCAGCGTTTGGTTTTGTGCGCCGAGTCGGCGGTCTCATGGTCGTTGAGCCAGTCGTCCGACGCTGCCAGGCAGACGATGCGTTCGCCGATGGAGAGCAGACGGACCGGAGTGCCACTGGCACCGCCCACTGCGTACCAGCGACCATTGAGAAAGAAGATCCCGCTCCAGGCGGTGAAGCCGTTGGCCAACAGGGCCGCGTCATCACCGAAGAGATCCACCCACAGGAAACAGGAGCGGGCCAACAGGTCGACCTCCGTCATGATGAAGTCGCTGATGGCTTCCGGCCCCCCGCCCTCATCTTCCATCCGTTCCCAGACGTGTCCGCAAAGAGGGCATTCCCTAACGGCCAGGGGAACGGTGGCCTCGCATTCCGGGCACTCTTTGGTGGGAGCCTCCCCGGTGCCGGTGCGGCCATCCAAATCCACGTCCTGCTCCAGAGAACCGTGCAGCAGGGTAGAGATGCCGAAATCCAAAACGATGCAGTCTGTTTTAACGACCCCTGGGTGTTCGTTGGGGTCTACTGTCCGCAGACCCCGGCCCACCATCTGGATGAGGGTGGATTTGTACGAACTGGGCCGGAGCAGCACGACGCAGGAGGTGGGTGGATGGTCCCACCCCTCTGTCAGCACGGCCACGTTGACCACCAGTTGGGCATCGCCTTTTTCAAACCGCCGCAGCACTGCCCGTCGTTCGCCGTCGGGCAACTCGCCGTGAACCAGAACCGCACTCTCCCCTGAGGCGTTGAAAGCGTCCGTGACGTTCCTGGCATGGTCCACGGTGGAGCAGAACACCACGGTCTGGCGGTGCCCGGCCTGCTCTTTCCAGTGCCGGATGACCGCTTCGGTGACTGGAGACTTGTTCATGATCCGGTCAACTTCGGCCATGTCGAAATCGTCGGCGGTACGTTTCACCTGGCGCAGGGCATCTCCTGTTCCAACGTCGATGACGAAGGTGCGGGGCGGCACCAAGTGGCCGGAGCGAATCAACTCGCCCAAACGCACTTGGTCGGCCACGTTGGAAAAGATGGGGCGCAACCCCTTTTTGTCTCCCCTCATGGGGGTGGCCGTCACCCCGTAAATGCGACACTGCGGATTGCGATCCCTGGCGGTATCGATGATGCGACGATAGCCCGCCGCCGCTGCGTGGTGGGCCTCGTCGATCACCAGCAGATCCAGCGACGGCATGTTGTCCAGATTGCTTTGCCGCGCCAGGGTGGGAACCATGGCAAAGGTGGTCCGTCCCTGCCACGACTTGGATTCCGCATCCACTACGGAGGTGGAGAGACCGGGGTTGACCCGGCTGAACTTGGTCATGTTCTGCCGAGTCAACTCATCCCGATGGGCCAGAACACAGGCTTTTCCACCATCAACCAGCATCCGTCCGACGACGGCGGACAGCATGATGGTCTTGCCGGCCCCTGTTGGGGCTACCGCCAGTGTGTTGCCATGCTCGTGGAGGGCCTCCACCGACCGATCCACAAAAACCTGTTGCCTGGGCCTGAGAATCATCCCCTGTCTCCCTGATTACTGCGCCCACGTCGGGCGGGTGAAAGTGCCACCAGCGTTCTGCGCCTGGGCAGGTGCCTGCTGCTGCGGTTGAAACCCGTTGGTGGCGGTTGCCGGTTGCTGCTGGGGTTGGAACCCGGTCGGTGCCGGAGTCTGCGCCTGGGGTTGCGTCTGCGTCTGAAACGCAGACTGGGGTTGCGCCTGCGTTTGAGCGGGAGCCTGCGCCGGTGCCTGGAACACAGCCGGAGCCTGTGCCGGAGGTTGAAAAGTGGCCGGACCCTGTGCCGAAGGCTGAAACCCGGACTGGGCATGACCGCCCCCGGCCGCCGGACGGAACGAGGTGGACGGTTGAAATCCTGCCGACGCCACCGGGACCGCCCCGGATTGGAAGGCGGAATACTCCTTATGGTCCGGGGTGACGGCAAACTTGATGACATTCTTGGGCTGATCATTTTGATCCTTCTCCACATCAATCTTGGCCAAAAACTCGATGCCATCCAGATCGGCAAACCCACGAATACGGCGGGCCTCCATGGCACGCGGGGTAGTGTCCTTGTCCGACAGTCCGTGCGCAGAGTTGAGAATGCCACGGATGAAAGCCCGCCCCATGTTGCTCCACTCAACTCCTTTGGGACTGTAAAGACCAATCAGGCTCCAGATCTTGCGTTTGGCGAATTCCCCTTGGGTCACCACAAACTCGCAGTTCAGGTAGACCGCATCGCTTTCTTTGGCGCGGGTGGCATAGCCACCGGTCCAACCCTGAATGTGGTCGTCCAGACCACCAGGTTTGATTGTCATGCGCACAGGTGCAACAACCCCCTTCGGAATAAGATCAAAGTTGTTCTGCGCGTCGGCGTCATTGAAGTCGTTCCATGCTGGCATTTGAAAATCTCCTATGTGATGTCGTTAGTTGGTTACGGTATTGGCCTCGGCGGGAGCCGGTTGGCCGTATTCAAGACGTTCCTGGATGGGACGCACCGGACCACTGATTTTGGCCATAAGACGTCCAAGGTGCGGCTCCTCGACCATGTTCAGTCGCCCAGAACGATCTTTGGCAGGCAGTCCCCAAGGGTTGAGGGTATGGCAGATCAAGGCACGAAAAAGCCGTCCTTCTGAATCTGCCAGTTCCGTCATGGTGATCACCTGATCTACGATGCCTGGCAGTTCCAGACCGGTTTTGCTGCCTTCAATCTGCGGCGCAAAGTACCGCTTGTTGAAGTCGTCAAACTTCTCATCCAGGATGCCGACAAAGAAAATGTTCTTCCCCCTGGTGTGCTGAAGATGGGTCAGCCAAGCTATCATCTCCTGGCCATGCAGGCCGTAGGCACCTCGCAAGTCCGGTTTGCCACTTTTTTCTGAAAATGCCTGCGGTTGACCTTTGCACCAGTGGAAGCAGAGCCGCCCGGCCACGGTCAACGAATCGACGAAGATGGTCTGGTACTTGTCCAGGATCCTGGGATCGCCGAACTGGGCACAGACCGCGTCATAATGGGCCTGGCTGAAATACTGATCGTTGCGCAGGGCCGGATTGGGACCGCCGATAAAGACGGCAAAATCCCGACAGGCATCCCAGGTACGGGGACGAATGGTGTCCCCTGGCCAACCTTCTACGGCCAAATCACCAGCCTCCAGGTCAAAAAACAAAGTGGTCAACGGATCCAAAGACCACAGCAACGAGGTCTTGCCAATACCTGATTTCCCGAAAATTGACCCTTTGATGCCACGAAACTCAGCCATGCGCTGTTCAGCACTAATGATGAACGGGACTCCCATTACAACACCTCCTGTTTGTTCCGGTTTGAGTTGATCGAAAACTTGTTGAAATTCATGGCATCGGCCAGTGGAGCCATCGCAGGGTCAAGAGCCCACAGCAGGGTGGTTTTGCCAATGCCCGACTTTCCGAAAATGCACGCCTTGATGCCACGCCGTTCGGCCATGCGTTGGTCAGCGGTAATGATGGGG
>JADGBZ010000090.1:3888-14206 GCA_015231175.1 Magnetococcales bacterium
GTGTTGCTCACGAAAGCCCCCATCCTTTCGGTGGCCCTGGTCACCTTCCGTCACCGTGCGGGCCGGTTCAAACACCCGGCGGATGCTGTCCGGCCAAGCGGTATACTTCCGCTCGGAAACGTCAAAAGATGTTTCCACGTACTGGCCAGGGTCGTCGCCAGCTTCCCGAATGGTCTGGACAATCCCGGCCAACTTGCCTTGATCCCAGGAGGGGCGTTTGGGCAAATCCATGGCGACCTCCACCTCGCCATCCTGAAAACGGATCAGGCCAAACTCCTTACCGCTTTCCTGCCGGATGCTGGCAGCACGGTCACCGAAGCGGCGAACGAGCACCCCGTCAAGCAGGTCGCTGACCAGTTTGGTCTGGTTCATGACTTCGGCCACCCCCTTCTGGAGACGGGCCAGTTCGCTGGCGGGCAGGGCAGCGATATCGCCCAGGGGCATCTGTCGCAATTGATTGAGTGTGACTGGTTGGTCCATGGTATCCTCTCTTTGTTTGGTGGTTTTTGGTTGATGCTACCGCCGTTTGACGCTCTTGATCAGAAACACCAGGTCGCTGAGACGGCTCTCGAAGGTATTCAGGGTCTCCATTTGGAAGGCCCCGGGATCGGTTGCCAGATTGTTCTCCAAATCGTCCAGCATGGCTTTCAACGCTGCCCCCCGGTTGCTCTGCCGGACTGGATCCTCGTTGATTTCGTCCAACTGGTGTCCGAGGTATATGCACCGTTCCTCTGCTTCCAGGGCACGACGTTTCCACTCCTCCAACTCGGCCATGAGACTGGCAGGGGGCGGTACCGGCTCGGATGAACTGGACTCCAGTTCCTTGATGCGTGCCTTGAGAGCGGTGCGCTCCTTGTTCAGGGTTCTGATCCGCTCCTTCTGCGCCAACACCTCGCCAGACGTATCCTTGTACATGCGCTTCCAATCCACAGAACCATTTGGAACAGATGTGTCGCCGGTCTCTGCCGCATCCTCCGGTTCCCCACTGTGCCGACTGGGGATGGTCACCTGCGGACGGGTGGCTTCCTCCTTTTGCCGGACAACCTCACGAATGCTGCGAGCCTTGCCGTCCAGGACCGCCCGCACAGCCGCCATCTGTTCCGACTCCTCCAGGCTGGCGAGTGCATCCAGTTCCAGGCTGTTGTCGGCGATGCTTGCCACGTCACGGATGGAGTCCCGGACCTCCTGGCTGATGTTGTTGGCGCGACGAACGGCCTGCCTGATATTGCGATCCGTTGCCCCAGTTCTTTTGGCTGTATCCGATGCAAAGGAAATTATTTCCGTTGCATTTTCATCCCACCGTTTGTTGGCTCCAGCCGTACCCTGTTTGGTCTGTGGGTACTTTGTCTCGTACAAAGACTTGCGCTCGGCCAGATGCTCGGCTCGCTCCAAATGGGTCAACTCTGCCCGGCACAAATTCTCATCGATCTCGGCCAACCGCTGGTCCACATCCGAACCGGTACCAATGGTGGCGGGGATCTCCGTCTTACCCAGTTTCTTGTACGCCTCCAACCGGTGGTTCCCGGCAATCAGGCGAAACACACCCGTCTCCTGCCCTTCGTCATCCAATATCGGGCTCACAACGATGGGGTTCATCAGGCCAACCTCTCCGATACTCCCAGCCAACAAATCCACCGACTCCTGACGGATCTGCCGCAGACGCTTGCCAACCACGATATTTTCAATTGGAATCATGCTCATCTCTCGGTATCCTTCTCTCACTGTTCCTGTTGGCCTTTGTGCGGCGTGCCTTTGATCACGATTTCGCGATCTGGATCGACGACATTGATGCGGGTGATGGAATTGCCAGCAAAAAAGGCATTCCACGCGACTGCCACGGCCCTGGCCACATAGGCCGGGGTGACCGTTTTGTTTCCACGAATGAACGGCCCGCGATTGGTGCGGGTCAGATCGACGAATTCGTGCAAGATCTTGCGGGGGTCGTTGCTGCGCAGCCCGTCATTCAGAGCCACCTGCCGCCAGAACTCCCGCGCCTTTTTCTCTTGGTGACGGAAGGTGACCAGGGCCACCGAAAGGATGGGGGCTTTCGTGAGCAACACCGCATCCTTGCCACCACCAAGAATGGTCTCGAAAAAGGCGTTGCCTTCCTCTTCCCAGGTCTTCACCTCAGCGAGAACATCCTCCTGGCACCGACTGTCAGAACGACGGAAGCCTCCCTGGATGAATCGCAGCGCAGCCGCCACGTTGGTCGCCTGTTTCAGCGACATCCCAATCTGGTTGTGCAGATCCCTGGCTTTGATGGAGTCCATGACGGACCGCGAGAGGTGGTTGTCGTGCCGGGAGTAAAGCTCGGCCACCTCGTCCATAGTCTCTGCCACCGAGATCAGCACGGTCAGGGTTGTCGGAACACCCGCCTTCTCGATGGCGGACAGGGTGTGCTGGCCGTTGACCAAGAGCTGCTCGTTGCGAAACCGAACGAAATGGATCTGGGTACCCTGGATGAACCGCCCGGCATTGATCTCCTGCACCAGGGCATCCCGATGACGGGGACGCATGGAGCGTTGGCGAGAAAAAATGTTGTGCTGGAGCCAATCGCCAGCCACCTCCGGGGTAACTTTGACCTGCTTGTTTGAGTGAATCTGAATCATGTCCTTTCCTCCTGCCTGTTCCGTTTGGATGTATTGTTTGTATGAACGTGGTGTTCGGCCTCGTACTGCTCGATGTCGTTCTCGCGGTACATGATGTGGCCGCCTATTTTCAGGTAGGCCGGCCCTTTGTCCTTGCACCGCCAGTTTTGCAGCGTCCTGGGGTTGATCCCCCACCGACGCGCAAGCTGAAATGGGTTGATGTGACGGGTCTCCATGCCGTGCTTTCCTCCCGGTTGTGTGTTGAACGTGGGGAGGATGGTAGCAGGGGGGAAGGTAGGAGAAAGGAAGGAGAAAGGTAGGTAAAAGGTAGGAGCGACTTTTTTTTGCATTTTTTTTGAAAATTTTTATGGCATGGCAAATTGTCCGCAAGGTGACTCAACATAGTGAAAAAAATCAATATATTCTGATTTTAGACTGACTGGACAAACAAATATGGCAAATTTTGCATGGATGGGTGGGTGTGGAAAGCAGGTAGGAGAAGGGTAGGAGCAGGTAGGTGACCATGCGGGATGAGGGGAGCAAACGAACAAGGAGATGCGGGTAGGAGCAGGTAGGGAATCACGGAGGAGGGATGAACGGACGGGCTTGATAGGACAGGGGAGCATGGGGGAAAAAGACGGGTGACTGGCCCCGCCCAACATGAACGGGGCCAGCGAAAGGCGTGTACCGGGCGTTACTCTTTCAACCAGCAGAATCCACCACCGTAACCAATCAGATCCCTCCAGTCGGACCGCCCGCTGAAAAACTTGGTCAGGCTGTTGGCTTTCATCGATGCTTCAACATTTTCCAGTACAACCTGCGTTCGGCATTTCTTCTCACCTCGCTGCCATGCCCTCACCAGAATGCCGATCAACTGTCTTTGCTTCTCACCCGTAAAAGTGAACTCGCGCCCGTTAACCCGCACCACATCATAGTCGGGACTGGCCCAGACCGGAGACAAGTCGTCCACCGCCCCAGACCTGCCGGTCAGCATACTCTCCAACAGATCCATGTCCAGGCGGTAACGATCCCCCTCCGTGATCATGGCATCGTCCAGGCTGAGCATGCGAAATCCGTGGGGCAACTCGACATGCCGTCCCGTTGGGATATCCCTGGCCAATACCACCCCCGGCGACTTGCCACCGAGACGTTTCAAGGCATCGTAGATGTCGTCAAAACTCTGGTGCGCAGCCATCCGTCTGGCCAGAAAGACAGCCGCCGTGCCGGAGCCAAGAGAAAACGAGCCGATATTCCAGAGAAAGTTTTTGAGGACTGAGCGCGGTTCCCCACCCAGTCCGGCGATTTCCTGGATATGCCGCACGAAGCGGCCCATGTCCAGGTCATAGGTTTTCAGATCCTCCTCGGGGACATCCACGAAATAGCCATCATCAAAGCTGAGATACTGGTAGGTCCGGGTCTCCTCGTTCCACACGGGCTCCACCAAATCAGCACCCTCGTTGTGCCGGTCGGGTACCACCGTGCGAATTGCACCCTCCGTCAGGAACCCGCAATCGATGAGTGTCTTGCCCTCATCCTGGTAGAAATCCGCAATGTTGCCACCTGGCATCTCTGGTTCCGAAAAATTGAAAATGTCCAAAGCCAACTGGAAGGTCTTGAACGGCATCGACGTATTGGTCATGATCACACCTCCTTCACCAGGCCCCAACGGGGGAGATATTTGTCGCAGATCATCCGCTCCTGCTCGGTCTTGCTCTTCAGGTTGCAACCGTTCGGCAGGGAGATCGTTACATTGATGGTCCGACCGCGCCCGGATGATCGCCGCGATGGTCGTGTACGGACAGAAAATATCGCTTCGGCCACCTCATATTCTTTCCGTAGATTCTGGGCACAAATGAGCGACGACTGCGCGTGGTCGTAGACCGTTTCCCGTTTTTCCCAGTTGGTCAACAAGGCAAGGTGGGGTTTGTCTGCCCCTTTGCGACGCAAGTTCAGGCGCAGCACCTTGACTGCCGCAATGCCGTCAGTGGGATCACAGGGAAAGTCGTGTGGCTGGAGCAACGGGGAGAGGTCATACTGGCGCAGCGGAACCCGCATCCCCAAAATCCCCTGGCGCAGGATGATCTCGGCAAACAAGCGGGCGAGTCGTGCCCGGTTCTCCGTCCCATTGGCAACCACCTCGATGATCCCACTGCCTGGCTCGTAGACGATTGACACCTCATAAACCGGACGATGGGACTGCAGTTCCAGATCCCCGGTCGCATTGAACACCAACTGCATGTCGGGCAAGCCCTCCCGGTAGATCACCGCCTGGACCACCCGCGACAACTGCTCCTTGGCCTCAACCCTCAACCGCTCGAAAAGATCCAGGCGGGCATTGCGGGTGTCGAAAATGAGACGCACCTTTTCCTCAAACCGCCGATGATCCTCCGGATCCTGGCTGACAGCCACGCCACGGGGACCAACGAAACCAGACCACATGCGCCCCTGACGGTGGGTGTCAGCAAAACGGGCCTCCTCAGCCTGCCGAAACAACGCCGGATCATCCATGAACAGCCACAAGGCCCGCTCATAATGGCTGCCAAGCTCCTTCAAAGGTTTCCGATCCGCCGACACATGCAGCATGGCCCATTGTCCCGCTTCATCCGTCATGTCCTGGATACGATCAAAATCGGCATTCAACACTGCCAGGTCTCTTTCATCCAGCCTCTCCACGGCCTTGAGCAGGGCAGTGGCCGTGTATCCCCTTCCATCGTCGCGTTCGTTGAAAATGCCGCCAACACCCAAACCACGCCACAAAAAATAGTCCCGCAACCTCGGTGCCGGGGTGTTGCGGACCACCCGTGCAATCGTTGTCATGAGTCACCTCCAGATAGAGTTGTGCTGCGCACAGCCAATACCTTTCCCAAAATCCTGAGTTCATCTTCCTGTCTGACCCGAATGGGACGATAGGCCGGGTTGGCTGGCCGCAGCTCGATTAATGAATCTGATATGTACAATCGCTTGACTGTTGCCTCATTCCCCAGCAACGCCACAACGATCTCACCATTCTCCGCAATGGGTTGCCGACGAACGATCACGAAATCCCCCTCCTGGATATCGGCATCCACCATGCTGTCACCCTTAACCTGCAAGGCAAAGCAGGATCCCCTCACCACGCTGGTTTCCACCCATATTTCACCCATTCGATTTTCCGCCGCAAAAATGGGTGTCCCTGCGGCAACCAACCCGAAGACGGGTACGGCAACCAAATCGGGAAACTGGGAGCTGTCTTCCGCCAATGCCACTCTACGCACCGTGCCGGGAGCAAGAAAAAGCAGTCCCTTCTGGATCATGACATCGACCAACTCGTGCACACTGGGAGCCCTGACACCAAGAATCTGGGCTACATCAGAAATTTTAGGCGGAATTCCATCATGTGTTACAACAAACTTCCTGACGGCATCGATAATCCGCAACTGGGCAGAGGTCGGACCTTCTGTGGTTGGGCGACCGACTCGCTTCTTATTGTTTTCCATCGTATTTATAGGCTCTCATACAGGGAACGATCATTTATTTTAGGATAAATTTGATGTGGAAAGCATACATGAGATGATGATCCGTTTGTCAAGAACAAAAAAACGATCCGATACAATTTTATTTTTAACGAAACACAGCCGAACATAACCATTAGCTCCACTTGCCACCCACCTCACCAAACCTCACAGAGAGACATTTGTTGTCACGGAACAACATTAACCACATGAAAAGGTTTTACATTTTGATTCCGATGGCCTTATCTTCCTCCTCAAGCGCAAACAGGAACAATCTCCAAACGAGGAAGGTGCCGCCAATGATCACCACCACACACCCCACCCACATGTCCGACGACGAACGCCTCAACGAGGTCGCCCGCATCCTTGCCACCGGCATCCACCGCCTTCTGGAAAAACAAAAAACGGAGAAGATTCCCCTGGATAACTCGCCAAACCAATGGCCCTATGGTCGAAAAACAACCAAAGGAGAAAGGCGATGAACATTGGAGTAATAAGACGGGTGGCGGCCTTGCCAGGCATGTCGGTGTCCGAGTTGAAGGCAATGTGGAAGACGTACCATGAGACAGAGCCGCCCCCGTTCAACCGGGCGTTTTTGGTGAGTCGGCTGGCGTACCGGATCCAGGAATTGGCCTACGATGGCCTGTCGGAGAGGAACGAAAAGCGGTTGGAACGGATCCCGGCCGATGACGCGCCGCAGGAGAAAAAGCGACCGCCGGGGGAACGGTTGATGACTGGCACCCGGCTGACGCGGGAGTGGAAGGGGGTGCAGCACAGTTGCGTGGTGTTGGACGACGGCTTTGAATACCAGGGGCGGCGGTTCAAGAGTTTGTCGGCGGTGGCCAACTTCATCACTGGCTCCAAATGGAATGGACTTGTGTTTTTCGGACTCAAGAAACAGGAAATATTGAAATGACAAAACAACCAGTCACACCAAAAATACGCTGCGCCATCTATACGCGCAAATCGACTGAAGAGGGGTTGGACATGGAGTTCAACACCCTGGATGCGCAGCGGGAGGCATGCGAAGCCTACATCGCCAGCCAGAAGTCAGAAGGCTGGCTCCCCGTGCCAGACCGCTACGACGATGGCGGTTTCTCTGGTGGAAGCCTGGAACGGCCCGCCTTGAAACGGCTGATGAAAGACATTGATGCTGGCAAAGTCAACGTGGTGGTGGTCTACAAAATTGACCGCCTGACACGCTCCCTGATGGATTTCACCAAGCTGGTGGAAACCTTCGATCGGCGGAATGTCACCTTTGCCAGTATCACCCAGGCGTTCAATACAACCACTTCTATGGGAAGATTGACGCTTAACATACTTTTGTCATTTGCGCAATTCGAAAGAGAAATCTCCGCCGAGCGTATCCGTGATAAGTTCGCCGCATCCAAAAAGAAAGGCATGTGGATGGGCGGCCACCCACCGCTCGGGTATGTCGTCCAGGAGCGCAAACTGGTGATCCACCCCACCGAGGCCGAGACGGTGCGCACCATCTTCCGCCGCTTTGTCGAAATCGGCTCTGCCACCCAGCTCATCCGGGAACTGGCCGAGTCGGGTGCGGTTGGGAAAAATGGCAGGCCACTAGACAAGGGGGCCATCTACCGCATTCTCGGCCATCACGTTTATGTCGGCGAAATCGCCTACCAGGGTGCGATCTACACCGGGGAGCACCAAGGGATCATCGAACGGGAACTCTGGGACGCCGTCCACACCATCCTGGCCACCAACACCCGGGAACCACGCTCAGCCTCCACCCGTGTGCAAACCGCTGCAGTGCTGAGAGGCATCATCCGTTGCCGCCACTGCGACAGAGCCATGAAGCCGACATACTCCCGAAAGGATGGGAGAGAATACCGCTATTACACCTGCCAGTCAGCGGACAAAAATGGGGCCGACGCCTGCACCCTGCGGACAGTGGCCGCCGGGAATGTGGAACGGGCGGTGTTCGACCAAGTGCGGGGACTGCTGCGCACCCCAGAAATGATGGTCCGCACCTTCCAGGCCATGGACGAGGGTGAAACCAAGACGCCAGAAAGCAAGGTAATGGAGTCCCTGCGCAACCTGGGAACCCTGTGGGACGAATTGTTCCCCGGCGAGCAGGCGCGGCTTCTGCAACTGCTGGTGGCAAAGGTGGATGTCAGCCACCAGGGGGTTTCCGTGCATCTCAAAACCGGTGGGCTGAAAAGCCTGATGACCGAAATGGACACAGACGACGAAGGGAGCGTGGCATGAAAGCAACGATGAGCGACGACGGAAGCATTCTGGTGGTTCACATCCCCATGCGCCTCAAACGGTGGGGTGCCAGGACAGAGATCATCGCCCCGCCGGGCACACCCGACTGGGCACCGCCTCCAGCGTCGCCCCAGCAGGCGATGATCAAGGCGTTGGGACGCGCCCACCGCTGGCTGAAAATGCTGGAGTCCGGCAAGGTGGCCTCCATGCGGGAGCTGGCTGAACAGGAAAAGCTCGACGGCTCGTATGTTTCCAGGATCTTGCGCCTGACGCTGTTGGCACCGGATATCATCAATGCCATCCTGGATGGTCGGCAACCGGAGTCGCTCACCCTGGCCGATCTCATGGAGCCGTTGCCGATGTTGTGGAGTGAACAACGGGAAAGGCTGGGGTTCCCGAGCGTTCCGTTACGGGATGCGTAGGGGTGCGGTCGGAACGCTGGCAGGTTGGTAGAGAAACCTCCCGGCATCACGATGCCGAAGGTGGGGTAAGCAGCCGGTCAGCGTTTCGCAACAGCACGCGGTCGTGACACACCGGACAACCTTTCCATCACCTTCTGGTTGACAATCCCCTTCTCCATCGCAATGAAAAAGAAGAATTTCTGGAGGGCAACCCTTCTATCGTTGTCGGTGGTGCTGTCCCATACTTTGCGGCGATACCACGTCTGGAAATGGGAGTTTGCCATACCAATGGTGACATCCTCCAGCTTCTGTACATCGGTGTGCCTGCAAAGGAACTCGATGAACATATGGATGATGGATGAATGTTTGTTGGCCGTGCGTTTGCTGTATTTCTCAGCAAGGTGCTCGGCAAACGCATGGTTCAGGGCATCCAACCCGTCTCGAAAGGGCTGCCGTTCCTCCTCGGCTTTTTTCATTGCCTCGAAATATTCGTCAAGCTTATCGCCAGGAATGACAACCCTGCCAGTAAAGACTTGTGCCATAAACCCTTTCCCCATCAACCGTTCAAAACAGCCCGGCCACCCATGCCAGACAGCCAGAGCCAATCACGCCCAGTTTCTGCCAGCTCACAGTCCCTGATGATCCACCCGCTCCCGCAATTCCTTTCCCGTCTTGAAGAAAAGCACACGCTTGGCCTCCACCGCCACACTCTCCCCCGTCTTTGGGTTGCGGCCTGTGCGCGACTGGCGTTCTTTCAACCCGAAACTGCCAAATCCCCGCAGTTCAACCCGGCGGCCAGCCTCCAACGATGCGGCAATGGAGTCGAATATGGTGTCCACGGCGGCATCCGCGTCCTTCCGCGTCAGTTTGAGCTGCTGAACGATCAGGTTGATCAACTGCGATCTTGTCATGGTGGGACTCCTTGCGACGCATAGTGCAAAACTTGGAACAGCCTACCAGAGTGAACCACGCGCTGTAAAAGGGGAAAATCGCGCCGCTGGCATCTCACCCCCTCTCAACGGCATCCTCAATGACTATCAACCTCCCCCTGGAAAAGGCACTGGCCGTTGCTCGGATGGTCGCCGAATGCGGCGGCAAAAGGAAACCGGGCGAAGACGAACCTACCCCGGCATCCCTGTTTGTGGTTATGCGGGTCGTGGTTGAGGAGCTGCAGCAAATCGCAGAGGTGATGTGGGTGGTCAATCGGGAGGAAGCTGAGCAGGATGGAAGGAGTTGGTCGGAGCGGGTCGCTCTCTCAACTCCTCCAACAACGCCGCCCTGCTGGACGCAGTAGCCATCCCCCGGCAGAGCCGGGGGCTTTCGATTGCTGGCCCCTCAAAGAGGCCTTTTCGCAATCGTGAAAAGCAAGGTTGCAAAATGCTAGTGGGTCAACAAAGCTGAATTGACGGGTAGAGACGCCCTAATTTGATCCTCGCATCCTGGGTCGTGAACTGCCAATTCACTTTGCAGTCTCTCCGATTGCGCTCTTTTTCCCACGCGGAAACTTCCCTGTCCAGCGTCTCTCTATCAGGAATCCGCCGGTCCAAACACTGATTACTGAGGACGCTTAACTCGATTTCTGCCATATTTAACCAACTGCCGTGTT
>JADGBZ010000091.1 GCA_015231175.1 Magnetococcales bacterium
TAGGCTTTGGCGGCGTTGTACTGAATCCGTTTCAGGAAAGCGGTCGCCTTTTGGATCTGCATCTCGACAATGTAGGTGATGCCCCGGTGGTCGCGACATTTGACATCCAGGACCGAGTATTTCAGCTCCCGGATTTTCGGGGCCAAAAAGGGATCCAGGATGGTCAGCTCGGCAATGCGGCGGTCTCCGTCAAGCCCCAGGAGGCTCTCCAGAAAACTCACCAAAATATCCTTGGCATCGTCGCTGCCGAAAATCTTCCTGAAGGCAAAGTCGATTTTTGGATCGATAAATTTCATGGCGAATCCCCGCATGGAGGCCCCAAAAGAAAAATCGAAAGACCGGGATGGAGTTCTCAATCCTCCATATATAAGAACTATTCAGTACCCTCTCAGGAAAAGCCTGGATATGAAAGCCTTTGTCAGGGCTTCGCCCCGAACCCCACCAGGGCGCTGCCCTGGACCCACCAGGGCGCTGCCCTGGACCCGCCAGGGAGCCAGCTCCCTGGACCCCGATTCGTGGTCGGGTGGTGAACAGTTACGACCCCGATTCCAAAAGGTGATCATGGCCTCGGGTGGACCCATGTCAAATGCGATTGCCCTGCAAGATGACCATGTCATTGCGGTGAATGATCTCTTCATCGGCGATAAAGCCCAATATTTTTTCAAATTCGGCGCTGTGGCGACCAACGATGCGGCGCAGGTCATCGGCGTTGTAGTTGACAAGGCCCTTGGCCGTGTGTTCACCCTGTGGCGTGGAACAATAAACAGCATCCCCCCGGTCAAAGTTCCCCACAACATCCCGAATGCCTTTGGCGAGCAGGCTGCGGCCTGACAACAAGGCATGGGTCGCACCCTGATCCAGAATCAACTCCCCCTCGGCCAGCAAACCATCGGCAATCCAACGCTTGCGGGAACTGATGGCATCGGATTCGGCCAGAAACAGGGTGCCCAAAGGTTCACCGTGAAAGATGGTACGAATGGGGTCGTCGCGAAATCCGTTGGCCAACACCGTGCGGCAGCCGCTGCGGGCCGCCTTACGCGCTGCCCGCAACTTGGTCGCCATCCCCCCTGAACCGACCGATGTACCAGCTCCGCCTGCCAGGGCTTCCAGTTCCGGAGTAACCCTTTCGACCAACGGGATGCGGCGTGCCGTTGCATCAAAACGTGGATTGGCATCGCAAAGACCATCCACATCGGAGAGCAGAATCAGGAGATCCGCCTGGATCAGACCGGCCACCAGGGCCGCCAGGGTGTCGTTGTCACCAAAACGAATCTCCGCCACGACCACGGAGTCATTTTCGTTGACGATGGGCACCAATCCCAGTTGCAGGAGGGTTTCCAGCGTATCCCGGGCGTTGAGGTAACGACGCCGGTGAGCCACATCATCCCGGGTGAGTAATATCTGCCCCACATGGCGTCCCAGGGAGGCAAAAGCCTCCTCGTAGCAACGCATCAAAAATCCCTGTCCTGCGGCTGCCGCAGCCTGCTTTTCACGCAAAGAGATCAGGGGGCGTCCGAGATTGAGGCGTGGCCTTCCCGCTGCCACAGCCCCGGAGGTGACGATCACCACCTGCCGTCCCTCCTGAATCAAGGCCTCCACCTCCCGGCAACGGGCCGCAATCCATGCCTGATCCAGGGTAGAACCGCCCGCTGTCAACAAGTTGGAACCGATCTTCACCACCACCCGCCGGGAACCGGCAACCTGTTGCCACTCCTGCCGGAGTCTCTTCTCCATGGACATATGAGAGCCTCTGTCGGGGCGTAACTATTTCAGCACCCTTTCAAGAAAAACCTGGACGTAAAAGCCTTTACCAGGGCTTCGCCCCGAACCCCGCCAGGACGCCGTCCAAGGCCCTGCCAGAGAGCCAGCCCCTGGACCTCGATTTATCGCACCCAATAGCATGTCACGCCGTTTTCTTCCACTTCCTCCACCCCATTCACCTCATCAGGCAGCCCCACACGACCCTGTTGTCCTGCCCGGGTCGGTGCATCCGGCAAAGCAGCGATGCTGACCACATCGGCGGTCGCACGAATTTCCCGGACTCGCACGGCCACCCGGCCAACCAACTCACGCACCCCTTGCCCGCTGACGGCGGAGAGAACTGCAACCTCGCCGAAAACAGCAAGATCTCTCTTCAGGGCCCGGGCCCGGGCGGCATCGATAAGATCCCCCTTGGTGACCACGAGCATTCTGGGCTTGGCGACCAGGTGGGGGGAGTAGTCGGCCAGTTCTGCTTCGATGGCGTGAAAATTTTCCACCGGATCGGAACCATCAGGTGGTTCGGCATCCAGCAGGTGCAACAACAGAGCACACCGCTCCACATGCCGCAAAAAGATATGTCCCAACCCGGCCCCTTCGCCCGCACCCCGGATCAAACCAGGGATATCGGCCACCACAAAGCTCTCATCATCGGCAACGCGCACCACACCCAGATTGGGCACCAACGTGGTGAAGGGATAGTCGGCAATCTTGGGCCGGGCCGCCGATATGACGGAGATCAATGTGGATTTACCGGCGTTGGGCATGCCCACCAGACCAACATCCGCCAGCAGTTTCAGTTCGAGACGCGCCCACAACTCCAACCCCGACCGCCCGGGATCGGATTGGCGGGGGGCCTGATTCGTGGCACTTTTGAAGTGGGTGTTGCCGCGCCCCCCCTGGCCTCCGGGAGCGATCAAAAACCGCTCACCCGGGGTGGTGCAGTCCCACAAAATCCGGCCATCGGCGTCATCACGAACCAGAGTCCCGACCGGTACCCGCACCTCCAGAGGCGGAGCCGAACGACCGGTCCGGCAGGCACGCATCCCATTTTGCCCCCGCTCCGCCTTGAAGTGCTGGCGATAGCGAAAATCGATCAAGGTATTCAGATGAGGATCGGCAATAAAAACGACATCGCCACCGCGTCCGCCATCACCACCGCTGGGACCGCCATACGGGATATATTTTTCTCTCCGGAAGGTCGCGGCCCCGGCACCGCCGTCACCGGAACGAATAAAAATCTTGACTTCATCCAGAAAGCGCATGACCAACCCCAAACGACAGCGGGGAAGCAGCCCCCGGCCACTCCCCCGCACGCATGGCAACCCATGCACCCCATTCAAAGACCGGGCCAGGGCTCCGCCCCGAAGCCACCGGGAAGCTCACTGGACCCGCCGGGGCGTCACCCCCCCGGGGCCTGATTCTTCAGGCCTTCCTGAAATGGCCGGGTGCCGGATTTCCTTGTCAGGAGGCGACGACGTTGATGTACTGCCGCTTGCCGCTTGCCGTGAAAAGCACCTTGCCGCCGACGAGGGCAAAAAGAGTATGGTCGCGGCCCATGCCAACGCCGTTGCCAGCGAAGACCTTGGTCCCCCGCTGCCGGATCAGAATGTTGCCAGGTACGACCGCCTCGCCGCCGAAACGTTTGACACCCAACCGTTTTCCCGCTGAATCGCGGCCATTTCGGGAGCTGCCTCCCGCCTTTTTGTGTGCCATGACTTCACTCCCTTGTCATCGCCGATGGTGCGCATGACCGGCCCATCCATGGTGGCCCGGGATCATCGCCTCGTTTGCAAAACCAATGGGACATGCCCGTCAGCGGCATACCCGTCTGACACCAGGTCGCACAGCCAGGGACGTACCTACGCCCCAATGCTGGTGATCTGGAGCTCGGTCAAATGTTGCCGGTGTCCCTGTTTGCGGCGATAATTTTTACGCCGCCGCCGTTTGAACACCAGAATTTTTTTGTCCCGCAACTGTTGCAAAATGCGGCCCGTCACCTTGACCCCGGCGACGGCGCTGCCCGTCTGGATGCCGCTGTCACCGGTGACCAGCAGGACATCCTCCAGGGTCACACTCTCCCCCTTTTCTCCCGGCAGCCGTTCCACGCGCAAAACGTCATTGACCGCCACTTTGTATTGTTTGCCGCCGGTTCGCACTACCGCAATCATGGGGAAATCCTCCGCTGCAGACCCAAAATATCCCTTTCCTGGACCACTCCGCAGCCACGGACATTGCCGGACGTATGCCACGGAAAACGACCCATTATTATCAAAAATACACCCCTGTCAAGAGGCCATGATCGCTTTTTCAGGGCAATCGCATTTGAAATGGCGTGCTGCTGACCCGTTTTTTTAAAAACCTGCAATGCGTCTGCCTTCTGGCGCAAAAAAACGCGCCAGAAGGCAGACCAAGGCCCACCCCTTGGGCCTTTTTTGCCAACAGCGCAAAAAAGGCCTGGGAGAAGGGGGGCGTACAAAAACAAAACGGGGCGCTGCCCCGGACCCCGCAAGGGCGCTGCCCTTGACCCGCCAGGGAGCCAGCCCCCTGGACCCCAATTCCAAAAAACGATCTTGGCCTCGGGTAGACCTATGCCAAATACGGTTGTCCTGCGCATTTTTACGTCAGTCCTCCATCAGCTCGGAGAGCATGGCGAGCGTTTCCATGAGCGGCAGTCCCACCACACCGCTGAAGGAGCCTTCGATGCGGCGCACCATGAAGGCGCCGATACCCTGAATGCCATAGGCTCCGGCCTTGTCCATGGGCTCTCCGGTGGCGATGTAGGTGGTGATGTCCTGGGTGGACAGCTCCTTGAACCAGACATCGGTTGCCACCACCCGGGTCAGGCCGTGCCGGTTGTGCAACCGGTAAAGGGCTACTCCCGTCAAAACCTGGTGGCGTTGCCCGGAGAGAAGGGTCAACATTCTGTGTGCTTGTCCCGCATCGGCGGGCTTGCCCAGGATGGTATCGTTCAGGACGACAGCCGTATCGGCGCCCAGGGCAAAGTCGGCGCCCGGATCCAGGGCCATGCGCACCTTTTCCTGCGCCATGCGCGCCACATAGTGCTCCGCCAACTCCCCGGATCGGGGGTGTTCATCGATAATCACCGGCCACACCTGTGGTTCGATCCCGACCTGTTGTAACAACGCCAGCCGCCGTGGCGATGCCGAAGCCAGGCGAATCGTTTTTCCCGTCCAGGGCCAACCGGCACGCACAGCCGTGCCCCCTTCGGAATGGTTTTTTCGCTCCATGATCGTACACCCAGGATTTTTTGGTTCACCAAAATTGGAGTGACCGGCAAATGAACACTTGACGCAGCACAACGCGATTCTTACCTTCGGTCCCAGCCGGAAAGAGTGAACAAACCCGGCAAGGAATCTTCCAGACACTCCCCTCCAGCCGGAGCCCGGTTCTTCATGACAGATCATACGCAATCAGTATTGAATCGTCTGCGTGAGTTGATCGGCCCAGACTTGGAACAAACCAATCATCTCATCCGCCAACACCTCGATTCCGAGGTGGAGCTCATACCCACCCTGGGTACCCATCTCATCCAGAGTGGCGGCAAAAGGTTGCGGCCCATTCTGTCCCTGCTCTCGGCCCGTCTTTTCGGCTACCAGGGAAATGAGCATGCCCTGCTGGCGGCTGTCATCGAGTTCATTCACACCGCCACGCTGCTGCACGATGACGTGGTTGACAAATCAAACACCCGCCGTGGCATGGCCACCGCCAACTCGGTTTGGGGCAACAAGGCCCCGGTCCTGGTCGGAGATTTTCTTTTTTCGCGCTCCTTCCAGCTCCTTGTCAACCATGGCAGCCTGAGAATTCTCAAGATTATTGCCGACACCTGTGCCATCATCTCCGAGGGCGAAGTGCTGCAACTGGTGGCCAGCAATGACCTGAAAACTTCCGAAGAGAAATACATGGCGGTGGTCTCCAATAAAACCGCCTCCCTTTTCTCCGCCGCCTGCCAGATCGGTCCCGTTCTCGCCAACTCTCCCGAGGCGGAAGTGGAACGCATGGCCAGGTTTGGCACCTGCCTTGGCATTGCCTACCAGGTCGTGGACGATACCCTGGATTATGCAGCCACAGTCGAAAAACTGGGCAAAACCATTGGTGACGATTTCCAGGAAGGCAAGATCACCCTTCCGGTCATCCATGCCTACGCCAAAGGCTCACCGGAGGAGCGGGCTTTCTGGGTCCAGACCATCGAAAAAGGCCAGATTGCCCCCGACAGTCTGGATCACGCCATTGCCTTGATCCGCCAGAGGGGGGCATTTCAGTATGCCATGGAGCGGGCGCGCAGCTTTGCAGCCGAGGCCAAAGCCGTTCTGGAGCCGTGTCGATCTTCGCCAGAAAAAGAGGCCCTGATCATGTTGGCCGATTTTTCCGTTGACCGCAGCTTCTGAGAGATCTAGTCTCCCACTGCCTGCCGGATACCGAAGGATTTTTCTCTCCCTTGTCCGGGGCGAACCATGTCGGGGTGTAGCTCAGCCTGGTAGAGCACTGCGTTCGGGACGCAGGGGCCGGAGGTTCGAATCCTCTCACCCCGACCAATCCTTTCAAACGATCACGGCCACTTGCAAAGTGGCCGTTTTGCATCCAAATGCCGCTTGATTCATTGCTCAAACTGCTGTGGTTGGCCGTTATTTTCATAACCCTGTCAGGCGTGGCGATGGGGCGGCTGCCCGGACTTGCCATGAACCGGGCCACCATTTGCCTGGTGGGGGCAACGGTTTTGGTGCTTACGGGGGCCATTTCACGCGCCTCTGCCTATCAGGCCATCGACATGGACACCATCGTCCTGCTGCTGGCCATGATGGTGATCAATGTCCATTTGCGACATGCCGGTTTCTTTCAGTGGGCAGCCCGCTGGACACTCTCCCAATCCATGGCGCCGCCTGGCATTTTAGCCGGATTGATGCTGGTATCCGGTTTGCTATCGGCTTTGTTTCTCAACGATACGGTGGTTCTGGCGCTGACACCCCTGGTGGTCGCGGTGGCGCGGGGCGCCGGCCTGCCACCGGTGCCCTTTCTCATGGGCCTGGCGGTCTCGGCCAACATCGGTTCCGTGGCCACCATCATCGGCAATCCCCAGAACATGCTCATCGGCATCGCCTCTGGTATCTCCTACCAACGTTTTCTGGCCGTACTGGCCCCGGTGGCTTTGGGGGGGGTGGTCATCGCCTGGTGCGTGTTGGCGCTTCTTTACCGCCAGGCTTGGCAATCACCAGCCAGGCCGGTCAAAACCGATCCCGTCGCCGCGCCGCCATCCGCCCCCTGCACAACGATGCCACCCCGACAAAATCTTTTGCGCAAGAGCCTCGTCGCCACGATGCTGTTGTTGTTTTCCCTGCTGGCAGGGGTACCGGTGGCTTTGGCAGCTCTGGGCGCCGCTGCCCTGCTGCTGATCACGCGACACATGCCGCCCGAGCAGGTTTTTCGGGAAATGGATTGGGGATTGCTGGTCTTTTTCGCCTCCCTTTTTGTGGTCACAGGGGCGGTAGAAAGCATCGGACTGAGCGGTTGGCTGCTCCATGCCCTGGGCGTCGAACACCATCTGGACATTCCATCCCTGACCATCACCGGGGCCATCCTCAGCAATCTCGTTTCCAACGTTCCGGCAGTTTTGCTCCTGCGCCCCGTGGTGGTCCAGGCGCCTGCCCCGGAAATGGCCTGGTTGACGCTGGCCATGGCCACGACCTTCGCCGGCAACCTGACTCTGCTCGGCTCCGTGGCCAATCTGATCGTCGCCGAAAGCGCCCGAACTCAAGGTGTTCTTCTCTCCTTCCGGGCCTACCTGGTTGCCGGGGTACCCATTACGCTGTTGACCCTGATTTGGGGGGATATCTGGTTGATCTTTTTGTAACGATTCACCACCCGGCCACGCATCGGGGTCCAAGGGCTGGCTCCTACGACTTTTTCCGCATGGCAAGGCGAACGACCAGGCGCAAAAAACAATTCAAGTGGCATTGTGACAAGGGGACCGGTATAGTTGCCGCAGTGGGGAAGCAGGGTTGCTGTGGCAATCGTCCCATGCGCTGCCCTCGGGCTTATGGAGATTCCAAGGGCTTCCGGCTCCGATGATGTTCAAGTCAAGGGCACAAAATGCCGCTTGCCAAATCGGTTAAATGACCATGAAGAAACTTCCTTTTACCCACATCTCCTCACCTGCGGCGCATCCAGCCGCCGGCATGAGCCTGATTGAGCTTTCCATTGTTCTGGTCGTCGTTGGCCTGATCATCTCCATGGGCATGACCATGGGGCCCGACATGATCTTCACCTCCAAGGTAACCCAAACCAAAGGCCAGCTCGACAAGGTTCGCCAGGCCATCGAGGGATTTGCCCTGACCAACAACCGGCTTCCCTGCCCGGATACCGATAACGATGGTGTCGAAAACGTGGCCAGTCACACTTGCAGCAGCAAATCTGGCGATCTGCCCATCATCACCCTGGGGCTCTCTGCCGGAAGAAACACCAGCGGCTCCGACAAGAGAGATGCATCCGGCAAAGACGCCTGGGGCAATACCATCAAATACGCCGTGTTCATTCGCGCAAGCAGTGCAGCCACCCGGTTGGAAGATTTGGCCTCCGATGAGGTCGGTACATCCGACCAAACCGCCTGGGGCACCACGATCAGCCGCACCTATTTCTGTAAAAAATTGACCCAACTGGCAAGCAGTACTTTTGTGGCCACCACCGATCTTCACGTAGCCAACCTGACCTCCCGGGACGGCAACAATGCCAATTCGAGTTGTGCCAACGGCATCATGGTCCCCTTTGCCTTGATCACCTCGGGTTCGGAGGACGCCGATAAAAACGACAACAAGTACGATGGCATGAACGACACCACCCTCAACGGCAACGACGCCCTCTGCTTTGAAAATCCAGACCGCATCATGCGGCAATATTCGGTGGAAGAGTCCAGTTCCACCAATGTCAACAACTATGACGATACCGTCGTGGCGGGCTCTTTTTCCAGTCTGACCAGCCGCATGAATTGCAAAAACAATTAAGATGTTTTTTCATGACAGCTCATCGACCTTTCAGGAAAAGCCCATATGAAAGCCTTTGTCAGGGCTCCGCCCCGAACCCCGCAAGGGCTCTGCCCTTGACCCGCCAGGGAGCCAGCCCCCTGGACCCCGATTCGTTGGCGAATGGTGAATAGTTACCTTTTTCGTAATGATTCAGCACCCTTTCAAGAAAAGCCTGGACATGAAAGCCTTTGTCTGGGCTTCGCCCCGAACCCCACCGGTTCAAGAAAGGCCTCGACGTGAAAACCTTTGTCGGGCCTTCGCCCCGGACCCCACCAGGAGGAAGGGCGCAGCCCTTCCTCCTGGACCTTCATCCCAGTTTTTCAAACGTTTTTTTGGATCTGACGCCCCATGAAAATATTGCTGCTCCACGCCGACCACTTCCGCTACCACGTCACGGGCGAAACCGCCATCAGCAAGGGGCTCGAACCCCTGACTGAAAGCGACCGCGCCGGAGAGATGGAACAACTGCTCGTCTGCATGATCGCCGTGGAAAAAGGGGATGGCGACGACCCGGGCGCCATGGCGGAAAAGGCATTGGCAGCCATCCGCGACCAGTGCGCCCAGATCCAGGAAACCCGGATCATGCTCTACCCCTATGCCCACCTTTCCGGCAATTTGGAATCACCACGACCGGCAGTGGCGGTCCTGGACCGCCTGACCGATCTTTGCCGCCAGGATCCCGCCTTCAGCCATGTGGGACGCGCCCCTTTTGGTTGGTACAAGGGATTTGACATCCAGGTCAAAGGGCATCCACTTTCCGAAGCGGTCCGCTCGCTGGAACCTGGCGCCGGCGGCGGTCCCGCCGAATCTTCCGCCCTGAAAAACGAATCCCGCAAAAAAAGCACCTGGATCGTCCTCACCCCGGAAGGGGAGGAGTTTCCTGCCGAGAGCTTCAATTTTTCCCAACACAAGGGCCTGGAACAGTTTTATCGCTACGAAACTGCGGGTTCCCGCCTCAGTGAAGAGCCCCCACCCCATATCCGCCTCATGCAGGAACATGAACTGGTGGATTATGAACCCGGCTCCGATGCGGGCAATTTTCGCTGGTATCCCAAAGGCTATCTGATCAAAAAGCTGCTGGAGGACCAGGTTTCCGAGCAGTTGCACCGGCTGGGCGCGATGCGGGTGGAAACCCCCATCATGTACGACCGCAACCATCCGGCGCTTTCCAAGTATCTCGACAAGTTTCCCGCCCGGCAATATCAACTGCAATCGGACAAGGGGAGCTATTTTCTGCGCTTCGCGGCCTGTTTCGGTCAGTACCTCATGAAACGGGACATGAACATCTCCTACCGGCACCTGCCGTTGCGGCTCTACGAACTGACCCACTACAGTTTCCGCCGCGAGCAGAGCGGCGAGTTGACCGGCCTGAAGCGTTTACGCGCCTTCACCATGCCTGACATGCACACCCTGTGTCGCGATATCGATCAGGCCGTCGACGAGTTCCTGACCCATGTCGACCTCTCCCTGAATTGGGCTGCCGATCTCAACTACCAATGTGAAATCGGGTTGCGGGCGGTGGCCGATTTTTACCACGCCAACCGTGACTATGCGGTTCAAGTGGCCCGCAAGGCCGGGCGTCCCATCCTGTTGGAGCTTTGGGAACGACGCTATTTTTACTTCGTGACCAAGTTTGAGATCAACGTCGTGGATAGCCAGGGCAAATCATCGGCCCTCTCCACCGTGCAGATCGACGTGGAAAATCCCAAAGATTTTGGCATCACCTTCGTGGGTCCAGACGGTCAGGATCACACCCCCCTCATGTTGCACACATCCCTGTCCGGTTCCATCGACCGCAACCTGTACGCCATTCTGGAGCAACAGGCCATTGGCATGAGCAAGGGGCAGCGCGGCCATTTTCCCTTCTGGCTCGCGCCGACGCAGGTGCGCCTGATTCCCATCAAACCCGAGGAGCACACGGCCTACTGTCAGGAATTGGCCACGCGCATCCAGGCACGGGTGGATATCGACGAGCGGGGTGAATCCCTGAACCGCCGCATCCGCGCTGCCGAGAAAGAGTGGATTCCTTTGATCGTGGTAGTGGGGCGCGAAGAGATGGAGTCCGGGCAGTTGCCGATCCGGATCCGGGAAGAGAAGGGCCAACGTACCCTGACGGTGGACGATCTGAACACCTTCGTCCGCGAACGGATGGTTGGCAAGGTCACAGCCCCACTCTCTCTGCCGCCACTTCTCTCCCTGCGGCCCATCTTCCGAGGGTAAAAATAAAGACTGGGATGGGGGGTCCAGGAGGAAGGGCTGCGCCCTTCCTCCTGGCGGGGTTTGGGGCGGAGCACCAAAAAGACCATCAAAAGACTGGGATGGAGGTCCAGGAGGAAGGACTGCGCCCTTCCTCCTGGTGGGGTCCGGGGCAACGCCCCGAAAAAAGCCTTCATATCAAGGCTTCGTTTCCGTCACTTGGCTGGCTGAGCCTGGGGTTTGGCCTGGGCCTGGGTTTGCGCAGGAGCCTGCACCGCACTCTGCGCAGGCGTCATGACATCATGCACCGGACCTCCTGTGGCCCGTTGCAGATACGCCCGTTGCTGTGCTTCCCGGTTCATGACAGCTTGCCGCTCGGCCCAGAGGGCGTTGTTGACCCCAGCCGTATTGGTCATCAGGGCATTCTGGCGGGTCATGATGGCATTATTCAGGCCACCCTGCCGATGGGAGAGGGAATTTTCCACCATGGATTTTTGGTGCTCCAGGCGGATCCGCTCCTGCTGATGGCGATACTCCATCATGGCTTCCTGCAATTTCAAGCTGTTTTCCATCTCTTTTTGATAGGTCGACTGTGTTTGCTGTTGCGCGGAAGTCCAGGCTTGCTGATTGTTCTGCCAATCCATGATTCTGGCCTGGGTATTCAGCTCACGAGCCGTTTCGGTGTTATCAACTGCCCGCTCCCTGGCGGCCTGGCCCACATCCACCTGACGATGCCACGCATCGTAGGCGTTCTGTTTGCTCTGCCAATAATTGTTGACGTTGCTCTCGATCCGCTGTTGCAACTCCTGAGGCGACTTGGGGGGGGTAACAGGCAACGTATTGTTCTTGGCATCATCGGCGACCGCGCCTTGCGCACAAGCCAACAACACTGCAACAGCAGCCGTTGCAAGGAGAGAACGCATCTTTGTTTGTGAGGACATGGTATTCTCCAATATTTCCGTGAGGGTGATTATCAAAGTTATCGGCAGGCGACAATGTCAGGCCTGTCCGAAGGGAGTCGCATGGGATCACCATGGCATGAATCGGTTGATGAAACTCATGGGGCGGGCTGCATTGTTCATATCATACCCCATGCGGCCTACCGAGCTGGTCATGATGCGCAGGGCATGGGACATGTCATTCATGTTGGCGGTGATGGGTGTCAGGTTGTCAAGTTTGGTGGACATCTCCGTGACCCGGGCGTTCATCTCCGTCATGATGCGGGTGATTCCCTGGATATTGCCGCTCATTCCGGCAACATTTTCCGCCATGTGATCAATGTTTTCCGACATGGTCCGCATATCCACGGACATGGTCTCCATATTGTCGCTGATATACTCCAGGTGCGTGGACATCAACTCAATATTGTTGGCCAGGTGTCCAACGTTGGCCGCCAGAGACCCCATGTTGCGCCCCATTTGCGGATCAATGGAGGTCGACATGAGCCGTATGTCCTGGGTCAGACTGTAGATCAGGAAAAAACCATACATGGCCAGGACAATGAAAGCCGCCAGCGAGGGGTAGACGACCAGTTCCCAGCGTCTGGCGCTCTTATCAAAGCTTTTGGCAAACTGATCCAGGATCTGGGATGAGCAGTTGCCGCACTCCTGGTATTGACCAGCCGGGTGGAACGCACTCCCTTTGGCCGCTGGTTTTGCCGCCGTATCAGCGGTTTGCCCGGTTCCCTCAGGAGGATGTTCAGCGACGGGTGCGTCAGGCATGTATTTTGGCCTCCTTCGGCTTTTTCACTTTTTCCCGAATCTGGGAAGATTCCAGCGGATAGAGCGCCTCGGCCAAGCGATAAAACTCCTGGGCAGATTTCGCATCGCCTGGCAACTCAAAGACTGCCCGCCCTTCGCTGAACGAGCGCCGATAGGATGTTCTTTGACAGATGCGATGTTCCAGGAGCACAACCCCTTCAAGTGCGGACAAGGCCTCGGCGGTCTCTTCAGACTCCCGCAATCCTGGATGGGTATCAGCCCGATTGACAAAGACCAGGACAGTGGGGCTTGCTGGCTTTTTTTTGGTTTTTGTTTTATTTTCTTTGGTTTGGATCCTGGCATCCCTGCTTTGAACAACTTCCTGTATAATATTCAAGAATCTCTGCGTTGACCAGACATCGGCCTGGCTGGGAGGGACCGGGATCACAACACGGTCGGCAAGTCCGATCGCCTGGCGCATAGCCCAAAGGTTGGAGGCTCCCACATCGACGATAATCTCTCCATCGCCGTGTTGTTTGAACACCTTGGTCGGATCACTCTCAGGACGGAACACGCGAATATCCGGCTTGACGCCCTCATCCTGGCGCACCTCGACGACATCGCTCAGGGTCGCCTGCGGATCAAGATCGAAGGCAACCACCGCCCGCCCCTTGCTGGCAAGCCAGACAGCCAGGTTGAAAGCCATGGTACTCTTGCCACAGCCACCCTTCAGGTTACCGATCACAGTGATCATGCTTTGGGTTCCATCCCCTGCTGAACATCCTGGGGTTCCGACCTTTGACGCTCCTCACAACAACCAAGAGGGAAACCCCGCTTTCGGCGCAAATCGATTTCCGCAATCATCCGCCACCCAGCCACGCACGAAAGTCTGACTCGCTAAAAAAATGCTTGAACCCTTGGCAAGATCATAAAAACGGGGGACGACACCTCCCGTCCCCCTGAAACAACTCTTTTCTGCTTATTTCCCTGACTGGTTGGTAGTAGGGGGCAGCTGGTTGCTGCTGTTTCCTCCACCTGATGCATCGGAAGCCTCTGCCCCCTGTGCACCATCCTGGACCGTTCCACCTGCGCCGTAGGGCCCAGGTCCACCCGTACCGTAGGGTCCGGGTCCGTAGGGTCCACCCCATCTCTGGGATCCAGCTCCCCAGGCACCCGGACCACCCCAACCATAAGGTCCGCCATGGCCGTAACCACCGCCATAGCCGTATCCGGGATAGCCATATCCGGGGTAACCACCGCCCCAACCGTAACCGGGGTAACCTCCACCCCAACCACCGGGTCCACCACCCCAACCACTGTAACCGGGGCCACCCCAGCCATAGCCGGGATACCCACCCCACCCGGCGGCAGCATGGTCAGCCATCATCACCACCGCACCGGTCAGCAGTGCAGCCACGGCCAATACTCTGAGTGATCTCTTCATCTGACTCAACTCCGCAAGGTGTCAGGGATCAAGAAATTTTCCTGTCTACGCAACAGTTAC
>JADGBZ010000092.1 GCA_015231175.1 Magnetococcales bacterium
CGGCGTCCGGGTTGAGCACCCAGTCGTTGGTGGGATCGGCGTCGGCATCGGCGCCATCGGCGTTGGGGTCGGCATCCGCCTGGAAGTAACCGTCGGGGGCATACCCCACAAAGCCGTAAGCTTCGGAGATCCCCAAGGTCATGCTCTCAGCCGACACCTGGGCATCATCCGCCGCAATCCCCCCCACGTCGCGATGCACCGTCACATCATAGGTGTTTCCCTTCTCCAGGGCCATGGCGCCGGTGAGAAAGACAAAATCCGACACCTTGGCCGTCACATTGGCAGCAGACAACCCCATGATCTCGTCAGCAAAATCGATCACCACCGGGTTGTCGGGGTTGCCGGTGGGCACGCTCAGGCCACCCCCCGCGAAACTCTGGGCAAAATCCACCACCGCGTTGCCGCCCGGATACCAGGAAGAGGCCATATTGACATGGGCCTCCACGCCACTGGCCGACACCTCCAGGGCATCGCTGCCCATGAAACCGGCGCTGCTCACGGAGAGTTTTCCAGCCATAAAGGTGTCAAGGGCGATCACATCGGGATCAAGCGACAGGGTTGGTTGCAGAAGGACAAAACCGGCGGTGAGATCATTCACCGCGAAGCCCACGGCGTTGGCGTTGATCTCGGGAGGGTCAGGGGTCAACAAGGGGTCGGTCAGGAAGTACCCCCCCGGGGCATAACCGACAAAGCCGTAAGCATCCGAAATTCCCATGGTCATGGAAGACATGGTGACATCGGACAGCGAACCCTCGCCACCGAGTGCGTTGGTGGTGCGCACATCCACATCGCAAGTCGGCCCGGATTCAAAGGCGAAAGAGCCCGTCAGGAACATGAAATCGCCGATGGAGGCGACCCCCTCGCCCATGGAGACGCTGGTCAATGGGGTCGAAAAATCCAAATGGACGGTGGAGCCGCCTGCGGTCAGGCCCAGCCCGTCGGCGCCATAGGTGGAGAGAAAATCCACCGCTGCGCCAAGGTCTCCCTGGTTGTACGCAATGGCGATGTCGCGTCCCGCAAATTTGAAGGAGTCCGACCCCACATAGGCAATCTCATCCGCCGTGGCCTTGAGGGCGACATAGCTGGGCGCCAGGGGAATCAGGGACTCCATGATATCCAACCCGGCGTTAAAATTTTGGATCCACAACCCCTGGGCATGGTTGTTGAAAATATAATCGTCGGTAGGATCCCCATCTTGATCGGTGTCGACGGCGAGGTCGTCATCCCTGGCTGTGACATAGGAATCACCAGGGCCGACAAAGAGATCCACGTTGGTCAAGGCCATTTCCAGAGCGAGAACCGGCTGATCGTCCACACGTCCCAGCTCGGTGACCACGTCCACGGCTGCCGCCGCCACGTCCCAGGAGAAGGCGCCGTAGAGGTGAAAGAAGTCACCGAGGTGGACGGCGCCATCCACCGCCACATGCTCCAGGGTGGCATCGGTAAAATAGTCGTTGTTGAAGTAAAGCCCCAGCTGGTCTTGCGCAGCCTGACTCGCAACCTCGATGGCCAGGTGCGTCGAGGAGAGTTCCTTGACCTCCAGACGCAAACGATCATTCATCTGCACAACATCGAAATAGAGGCTGCCATCGCCAAAACCGAACAGACCGGATGCGTCAGAAAACTTGCCGCTTACCGAACCGTAGGTCATGATGTCGAACACGTCTCCCGCCTGGGGCCCAAAGCCGTCCAGGAGTGAAACGGTCAACTTGCCACCCAGGGCTGCCGCCCCGGTGATCTGCAACTGGTCAAAGCCGTCGAGGATATGGGGCCCCGGACCCGCCGTGTAACCACCGATTTCAATATGGAGCGTACCGTCGGCATTCTGCGTAAAGGCATCAAATGTCTGAATGCCCGGAGAGTTTCCTGGAGAGACCAAACCGGAGTTGATCACCGCACCACGAATGACGCCACTGCCCGTCAACGACACATCACCATCCAGCAACAGGGGTCCATCGGGAAAGCAGGACGCCAACCCTGTCAGGTGTACGTCATGGCCGTCGCGTATCTGAAAAGATGCGGGCGTGCCGTCGATTGTCCCATCCATTGCAAGATCGCCAATATGGAGAGGATGTCCCGAAAGGGAACCTTCCATATCCAAGCGCAGGGAATCATTTAGAGAAACAGGAATGATTTCCATTAGATACAGATCATTTCCCGCAGGCGGTTGGGTGCTGGACAGATCAGGAAGCGGAACTGGGGTCGGGCTTGATGAACTCTCCATGACCGGCGAAGAAACCGGAGCAGGGGCAGCAACTTCGGGCAGATCGCCGACATCTGAGGAAGAATGGGCGCTCTCTTGTGGTGATTCTGCCGAGAGGATGGAGTGATCGGCCACCGCCAAGGTGGGCGTATCGCTCGCATGGAGTAAAGATGAGGCATCAATAGCCCCTTGCGTGTCCGGCGTGCTCTCCACAGAGGCAGCATGGGCCGAATTGGCCAAGGCGGGGGTGATCGGAATAGCATCCACGGGGGTCAGAGTTGTCGAATCAACCGATGCGTTGTCGGCTGATACGCCGCTCACCGGAGCCAAGGCCGCCGGGTTGGCCAGATCCTGGATGGCCGATCCGTCGTTGGTGGAAACCGGGCTGGCCGGATCGCTTGCTTCCGGGCCAACTGGTGTACCCTCCGTGGCGAGCGACTCAACCGGATTGTCCGATGCGGGGGAGGCAGACGTATTGTCCGCATGACTCGCAGATACCGGATCGTCCAGATGACTCGCAGATACCGGATCGTCCACAGGGGATGTGTCTACCGGGTGCGCATCCCCGGCTGTCGACGCAGGGGGAAGAAAGTCGACTGGGGTTTCCGTTTCCCCACCTTCCGATGCTCCAGCAGCCGTGTCACCTGATGGCATGTCCGTAACCGCATGCTTGATCTCCTGAGCAACGGACCCTAAACCGGCAATATCCGCCGAGAAAAAAAGCCTCTCCTCTAATTGTTCAAGGACAAAAAGAGTGCTGCGCTTTGGTCCGGGCATAAAACCCCTCCCTCAAGAAAACCCCGAGCTTTGGAGAGGTCTCCAAACCCATCCTGCGCGGCGCGATAAAACTTTGTCAAGAAAAGCACACGATTTACACGCTACCCATTTGCATTCTAACCTGATTCTTGGCCATGTTTCCAGGAATTTATGGGGAACCCCCAGGGCAATCGCCTTTGAAATGGGCATACCACCATGGCGCTTGGATAAGGATTGCCTCTATCAATTCATGGGTGTATGACATTGGTTTACCGATGGCATGCGGTTGAGTCAAACAAGGGCGCCGGGACTCTAGTGGCTCAACCGTGTTGAATTGATGTGCAGAAATGTTCCAATGCTCCGGGAACAGCTCAACCATGAAACGGGGTCCAGGGGGCTGGCTCCCTGGCTTTGTCCAGGGCAGCGCCCTGGTGGGGTTCGGGGCGAAGCCCTGACAAAGGCTTTCATTTCCAAGCTTTTCTTGAAAGAGTGCGGAATAGGCACGAAAAGTGAGCACTTCAAATCAAGTCGGTTGGTCCACTAGCGGCCACGGTACGCCACATCTTCCAGGGGTTCGTGGAAATCGGTTCCGCCACCCTGCTGGTCAAGGAACTCCAGGAACAGGGAGTCATGGGCAAGCAGTGGGTCAGCGCCACCGACAAACAGTTCTCGAGTTGCCCCTTCGACAAGAGGGGCCTCTACTTCAACGGCAAAACCTCATGAGAAACCGGGCGAAGAGAGAAAGAAATGGCTGTTTTGGGGACGGCAGAAGGCAAAGTTGAACGAGTGAACCAAGACCCAGGCCACATCGTAACATTTAGAATTATTGAAGATTTTTTTAGGATTGAGAGGGAATAAGCGAAACGCAGGGGAGCGTGAGAAGCCCCATGGGCAAGGAGGGTGGCGGACCAAAAGCTGCGCCAAACGGAGAATTCTCCGGGCGGTTCGACTCCCAAGGGGGAGAATATTCCAATTCGCGCCCGGCAGGCAAGCGGAACAGTAGTCGGTTTTGTAATGCAATTTCATGTGGTTGCATTCCGGATCGTAACTCGGCCACAGCCCCCCAAGAGATTCAGCCGGTCGCCCACCTGGCCGAGAGCGCTTCCGCTTGTTGCAGGACAGTCTGAACCGCCGCGTCCTGAAGGTCGGGTGGATAGCCATACTTGCGTAGAATCCGTTTGACCAGGATCCTCATGCGTGCCCTGGCCGATTCCCGGTGGGACCAATCCACGGTGGCATTCTGCTGCAGACTGTTCAAGAGTTCGTGGGCGATCACCTTAAGCGTGTTGCTTCCCATGACCTGCATGGCGCTTTCGTTTTCAGCGAGGGCGTCGTAGAAAGCGATCTCATCTTCCGAAAGACCTTCCTCCTCCCCGCGTTGCCGGGCTGCTCGGATATCCTTGGCTAGCTGGATCAACTCCTGAAGGACTTCCACCGTGGTCAGGGCGTTGGTGTGATAGCAGATGACGGCCTGTTCCAGACGTTCCGAGAAGGCCTTGGTTTCCACCACATTGGAACGGCTGCGGGAGCGGATCTGGTCGTTGAGAAGTTTTTTCAACGCCTCCAGGGCGAGATTCTTCTTCTCCATCTGTTGGACTTCCGCCAGAAACTCGTCGGACAGCACGGAGAGGTCCGGGGTGCTGATGCCTGCGGCTGCCAGGATATCCACAATCTCGGTGGAAACCACCGCCCGGCTGACGATCTGGGCGATGGCGAAATCCAACTCGCCTGCGGATTTGCCTCCTGTGGCGGCGCTTTTCACCAGGGCAACCCTGATTGCCTGAAAAAATCCCACTTCGTCCCGAATGGCTCTCGCCTCGTCGCTGGCCGCAGTCAGTGCGAAGGCCTTGGAAAGGGCAAGCACGGCGTCCTGGAAGCGCCGATGTGCCCTCTTCTTGCCCTCCTCACGGCTTTCCTTCTCGGCTGCTTTGTGCTGGAGATCGAGAATCCACTCGATGGCCTCGGCCATCACCACCAGCCGTTCTTGCGGTGTCCCTTGGATTCCTCGTGTGTAGTCGAAGCCGTGGAACATGTCGCGGACCACCTCGAATTTCTCCCGCAGTACGGCCACGGCCTGGGTCTCATCAATGCCCGCCTGCCCCTGATCCGATTGAGAATATTGTCCCAGCGCCTTTTTGAGATTCTGGGCAATGCCAATATAGTCCACCACCAACCCGGCGGGCTTGTCCCGGAAGACGCGGTTGACCCGGGCGATAGCCTGCATGAGGCTATGCCCCCGCATCGGCTTGTCGATATACATGGTGTGCATGGCTGGAGCGTCGAAGCCGGTGAGCCACATGTCCCGGACAATCACCAGGCGCAGGGGATCGCTGGCATCCTTGGCGCGTTTGGCAAGCATTGCCCGTCTTGCGTCATTGCCGATGTGGGGTTGCCACTCTCCCGGATCGCTGGCATTGCCGGTCATCACCACCTTGACCGTTCCCTCCTTGTCGTCGTCAGAATGCCAGGAAGGGCGTAATCTGACGATCTGATCGTACAAGGCGACGCAGATGCGGCGGCTCATGCAGACCACCATCGCCTTTCCGTTCATGGCCGCCACCCGGTCCTCGAAGTGGCGCACCAGATCCTCCGCCACCATGGCCAGCCGCTTGTCCGATCCCACCAGGGCTTCAACTGTCGCCCATTTGCGTTTCAACCGCTCTTGTTCCGTCTGGGCTTCGTCTTCGGTCAATTCTTCCACTTCGACATCGATCCGGGGTTTCTCATCCTCGTCCAGTTCGATGCGGGCCAGTCTGCTTTCATAGTAGATTGGCACCGTGGCCCCGTCCTCCACCGCCCGGCTGATATCGTAGACGTCGATGTAATCCCCGAAGACCGCAGGCGTATTGACATCGTCCTGTTCGATGGGGGTTCCGGTGAAACCGATGAAGGAGGCATTGGGCAGGGCGTCGCGCAGATACTTGGCGAAGCCGTAGGCGATCTCGCCAGTCTTCGTTTCCACCCGCGCCTTGAAGCCGTATTGGCTGCGGTGGGCCTCGTCGGCGATGACCACCACATTGCGGCGCGAGGTCAAAACGGGATAGAGGCTCTCTCCCGTGGCCGGGGAAAATTTCTGGATGGTGGTGAAGATCACCCCGCCGGAGGCGCGGTTGAGCAATTGTTGCAACTCCTCCCGACTGCCTGCCTGAACCGGCGTCTGCCGGATCAAATCTCGGCACATGGAGAAGGTGCCGAAAAGCTGGTTGTCCAGGTCGTTGCGGTCGGTGAGGATCACCAAGGTGGGGTTTTCCATGGCCGGATGCCTGGCCATTTGTCCGGCATAGAAGGCCATGAGCAGGCTTTTGCCCGATCCTTGGGTGTGCCAGATGACGCCGATGCGGCGATCCCCTCCCTTGGCGGAAGCCTTGATGGTGCTGGCCACGGCATGGCGCACTGCATGGTACTGGTGATACCCGGCAATGATCTTCACCAGCCCGGAGCCGGTATCGCCGAACACGGTAAAGTGGGCGATCAAGTCGAGAAAACGCCGTTGCTCGAACACCCCCTCGGCGAGTACCTGGAGTTCCGGATGCCCCTTGGGCGCAATATGGGCGCCATCGGTGGTACGCCAGGGCATGAACCGCTCCTGATTGGCGGTCAGGGATCCCAATCGTGCGGTCAATCCATCGGAAGTGACCAGAACGGCATTGGTGCGAAACAGGGCGGGAATTTGCGTCTTGTAGGTCTGCAACTGGTTGTGGGCGGCCTCCAGTGTAACCTGTTCACCACCCGGTTTCTTGAGTTCGAAGACGGCCAGGGGAAGTCCATTGACGAAAAGCACCACGTCGGGGCGGCGTTTATGGGAACCCTCGATGACCGTGAACTGATTCACGGCGAGCCAGTCGTTGGCCGCCGGAACGTAGAGATCGATCAAACGGACCTTGTCACCGCGCAAGGTGCCATCCTCAGCGTAGAATTCCACATCCACGCCTTCGGTGATCAAACGTTGCAGGCGGCGGTTCTCCTCCAGGAGCGAGGGGCATTCGGTCTGGATCACCTTGCGCAGTGCGTCTTCCCGGGCCTCTTCCGGGAGGAAAGCGTTCAATCGCGCCACGGCGGCGCGCAAGCGCGACAGCAGGAGAACCTCTCCATAGCTCTCCCGCTCCGGCCTGTGTCCGTCGGGACCGATCTCGGCATCCGTGGTTCGCGTGTAACCCAGGGAGGCGAGGCTATCGAGAAGGATTCCCTCGACCTGGGCTTCGGACAGGAATGACATCAGAACCGTACTCCCAGCAAGGAACCTCTCACATCTTCATCCGTCAGACGCAGCCGGATGAAAGGCGACAGATCAAAATCTGGCGAAAACTCCTTCTCTGGGACCATATCGCTGTTCAGGGTACAAATATATTGAAATCCGTAGGCTTCCGATTCCTTGGCCGCCAGTTCAAGTGCACGGGCGCGTTGGCGTTCATCGACGCCATCGAAAATCATGCTGTCATGGATCAGGAGCCGAGGAGAAACCGATTGTTCCGCCCACAGACGGGCAAGCATCAGGTCGTAGCAGAAGATCTTCATATTATCGACGCCGCCGCTTCCAGAGCGTTCAATCTCAACATCAAACCTGAACCCATTGGGTCCAACGTCAACGACCAGATTTCCGGGGGCCGAGTACAAGTGCTGAGAATATTCGTTGAACAGGCTGATGGCCCTTTCCCGGATGGCTCTTCGCTCATCAAGATCCCGTCTGGCTTTCTGATGCAGGCGTTCCTGGGCGATTTTGACCTCGCTCATCCCCGATTCAAAAGCCCGGTGATTCTCGATCATCGAGGTGACCGCGTTCAACTCGTTCACCATTTCCAGGTGGCGTTGTTGCAGCCTCGTATACTCCTCCAATGCGCCATGGGTTTTCAGGATCTCCATTAATGCGGCACGTTCTTCGGTTTTTTCCCGAACCAGGATTTCCCGGTTTGATATGGCGCTTCTGATGCGTTCCACCTCATCAGCCAGAAAGGCGTGCCGATTGGAAATGATCGTTTCGTGGAAGTGGCGAACCTCCTCGATTCTGCGAAGCGCTGTCGTCGGCAGAGATATGCCTGCCTCCTGATAGATCCGATCCAGGGAATCCGTTGGTGGTGGTTGTTCCTCGGACAAATTCTGCTCGTAAAGTTTGAGCATCTCCCGATCAACGGTGTTGGCATTGACCAGTAAATGAATTTCTCCGGTCAACCTGTTGGCGTCGGTCTGGATCTGCTCATATTGAGGATGGACTTTGAACGACTCTAGATCCGCTTGCCCTTTTGTGACCAGATCCTTCAATCGGACCTGACGTGTTTCCAAATCACCAAGCTTTCCACCAAAGCCGTCCAATATTCCTGCCTTGATAGCGATTCTAATGGATTCCAGATCCTTGCTCCGTTCCTTGATTTTCAAAAGTTCCGAGGCGTCTTCCCAAGCCAATCCAAGGAGAAACGCATTATTGATTTGGGCATCCAACGCTGTTTGCTTGCGGAACGATTCAAATGGTATGGAGTAGGCATCCTTGCGGCGGCGGATGAAGTAGGAAATCAGGCTACGGAAAGATGGACCACGCAGAGAACTCCCGTCGGTGTCATAAGGCAAGCCGAACAGAAAATGCCCGAGCAACAGAGTCCATTCCTTGGCGATGAAGGCTTCGACGCCTCTTCGAACCGTCGGTTGGATTGGCCAGTTGGATGGAACATCGGTGACCAGGAAATTGGTTGGGTTCTCCACTCCCCTGGTCACGGTCATCTGACGTGAGCCAACAGCCAATTCCAGGGAGAATTCCCAGCTTGGCAGGTGCTCTCTGGGCAGGAATTCCTTGTCCGCATTGGCTCCAAGGCAGAAGTGAATGATCTCGATCAGTGTTGATTTGCCAAGACCGTTCCGGGAGTTCTTCCGGGTTTCTTCTTTTGTCCGGTCGGCCAATACTACATTGAAGCCTTTGGTAAATTCAACGCTTCGAAACGATAACTGATTGGCTGTAATTCTCCTGATCATGGCTTCCTCCGCACCAGCAGACCGTCCACCCAGTCAATCGCCTGAATGGCAAAGAGAAAGTCCAGCGCCAGGACGAAACGCCAATAAACGCTTACCTCTGGGTTGCCGCGCACCCGTTCCCACAGTGCCGTGACCGTTTGCGGAGACTGCATGTGCCGCAGCAGGGTGGCCCCGGCCCCCAGGAGAGAGTGTCGCAGGTCAACGTGCTTGGTGGGGAGAATCATTTCTCGAACACCTCGCAGCTCTCGAACAGATAGACCAGCACGGCCAATCCAGCCGCCTGCCGTTTAAAATCCCCGCTGCCGCCCCCAGCGAACTCCCTCATGGCCTCGAACAGGGCGTCATCGTCCAGGTTCTGCGCCCGAAAGCCCTGATAGGCCGTCAGGAATCCGGACTTGAGCCGTTCGGGAAGATCGGGATCGAAGGTGGACATGTTCTGCAAGTAAGCGGATACCTCCTGACTCCGGACCATGCCCATGGTGATCAGTTGTCCGACATCATTGGTCAGTCGGTTCCTGGCCATCTTCTCCCGGGGAGCGGTGATCGTGAAATCGTCTGTTGGGGTGCTAGGTGGAGAGGCAATAGCTTTGGCGACAACCTCCAGTTCCGGGAATCCGACGCTGGGCATGGCGGCAGCCAACGTCGATTTGACCCATCGCTCATGGTCTGCCTTGATCGTTCTGAGGCTGTCCACGGTGTAGGTGTTGGAATGGGCATCCACCTGGGCGTGGCAAGCCGGGCACAACAGGATCGAATTTTCGTAGGTATCCAACTGGTCCCGAGGAAAGCCGGAATCTCCCCGGGGGCCGTCGTCACTGTGGCCGACGATATGAGCCCTTTCACCGATCTGTTTGGTGGGATCCGCCTCCGTAGCCTCCAACACCAGTTCCCGCCGACAGCCAGCAAACGCGCAACGGTTGCCGGAACGCCCGTAGAGCTTTTTGATTTCTGCCGGTGACAGCTCTTTCCTGGGCCTATTCATAGTGCCGCCTCCACCGCCTTTTCAGCGTCACGAACCCGGATCTCGCCGGTGATCAGTTTGGGGAGGAGCAGGTCGCGGAGTTGGGCGAGGGTGCGAGACTCGACCTCCATCTCTTCCCTTCGAATAGCAATCGATATGGCAATGCTGTCGAACACCGCTACGAGTGGTTGCGGAGGTGCAATGCATTGGGGCTGCTGCACACCTGCAAATGGCAGCATATTAACGGTTGTCCCATTTGCATAACCACTAACCGTTTCATGCATTTCCGGTGAGTTAAGGAGGTGAAGCAAGTATGCCGCAGTGAGTGAGCTGGATTCTTTCGGCCTGAGCCGATAGATGTGATGGCTTATAATCCCCTGATGTCCAAACAATGATGGAACCATTGCCGCAAAACCAATAAGCAAACGATCATGCCCTTGCTCTGTATTCGCTACAATAACATCTCCTGGCTTGACAATGTGCCGCTCTCCGTAGTCACCTGTATAATGCTTAATTCCCTCGTACTTGTATCCACCCCCTTCATGGATTGAGTTTAGATTATGGAGAGGCATGCCCTCATCGGATAGGCCGCTACCCTTGTAGCTGACACCCTTGACTGCTTCAAAATAATCGCCGAGTTTCCCATTCCTCCACCCCACCGGCTTATCTTCATCATCCAGTGCATCGGGAAAGAGATCCCAGATTTCGGGGACGAGGTAGGCCGGGCGGCCCTCGGCCTTGGCGCGCACCGGGCCGAAGTCCACGAACCAGTCCTTGAACAACGTCCGCGCCACGGCCTCCAGGTCGGCGTTCATGCGGCGGTTCAACTCGATCTTGTCGTCCAACGCGCCCAGGACTTGGGCGATGGCGCGTTGATGATCTATCGGTGGAATTGGGAGTGCCTGGGAACCGAACGTCTCTCGACTTAACGTTGGGTTTGATGTCCCATCTTTTAAATGGTTAAGGCCAATATATTTAATTAAGAAATATGAATATTTGATGTCGATATCTGGTCGTATCGGAAGCAGTGTATATGCTGTGTCGATTACCCAGTAGTCAGCGTCACACCACTCAACTCCTAGAGGTCCTTGCCCTTTCCGACCAACAATGACTCCTGGCCCGCTAAACAGTGATCCATTATGCGTGCCGCACTGACCATTAGTGCCGTATACTGGCACTTTACCTGCGCACCTATTAGATTCAATAAGTGCCTTCCCATATTTTAATTCAAAAATTTCACGAGCTGGTATTAACGGCCAACGGATCAAATCAACTGACAGACCTCTCGGTGGAGTTGTTCCATTCGGCAAAACACCCATCACATCTATGTGCTGCACAACCACACGATCCCTCTCAATAATCCCCCTGAACCCCTCCGCTGTCGTCGCCCAATCCACCACATCCACCTTGAACGGCAGCATGGATTCGGAGAAGGCGTCCAAAAGCTCCTCAATTTTCTTGAATCCAAGTGGAGCCTCGCCAAGGATGCAGAGATCGAGATCGGAGGTATCGTTTGCCGTCCATTTTGCGCGCGAGCCGAAGGCCCAGACCTCCCGGTCCGAGACATGCCTGTGCAAGATGTCGAGCACGATCTGTAAATGGTCGGGGCGGAGGTCAAGCATCTCTCTTGAGCCTGGCAAGAAGATCATAGGCGTCTGGCAAAAACTCGGAAACGTGGGCGAACACCTCGTTGGCGGCGCTGCCGTCATAACGATGCGAAGTCTGGTTCCGCGCCGCATAATGTTCTATCCAGCGTTCGGCGTCCGCAATCAAACGGTATTCGGCAGCCATGCGGAACAGGTCGTTCTTGGTGCGCATCTGCTCCATATTGATGTTAAAACTCTTCAACGTTCTCTGAAGCAATTTCCAGGAGAGATCCATGGCGACCTCGAAGCGTTGAATGACACCATCGCGCATGGTCAGCAGGGGATACATCTTGTATTCCCGCAGCCCTTCCTCAAGCGCGGCGATGGCTGACGCCAATACTTCGACATTCAAACCCGACATGGGCCATTCCTCCCAGGAAACAGTGCATCTATACGATATTACGCTGAAAATACGCCCTCTTTTACTCGTCCTTCGCGACATGATTATGGCCAGACAGCAACAACGCCGTCACGGCATTCTCATTTCCATCGTCCGCCTCTGCGTGCGCGCCGCAATACCAACGGGTATCGGCCTCTGGAACCATGCGTATCGGTTTGATAGAGGAGAGATCGTTGTAGCCCCCCTCATAACCCGCCACCACCACGCGCATCGTGGGTGCGTGCTGCTTCAGGAGTTCCATCAATTCGGCAACGGTCATGGCGTTTTCACCTTATGCTGCATGTCGTGGATTCCTCCTTTTCATGTCCGGCGTCCACTCCGAAACGACAAGGGGCCATCATCCAGGCAAGACCAGCCGCCCCAGCCCTTCCCGAATCCTTTTTTCCAACTCGGCACCTTCGGCGAAGTGTTTTTCCAGCCTGTTTTGCAGTTCGGCAAACCGCTCCACGAAAGGGGTATCGTCCTCGTCCGCCGCCGCCGCGCCCACGTAGCGTCCCGGCGTCAACACATGGTTGTGGGTGCGGATCTCCTCCAGGGAAGCCGCCTTGCAGAATCCCGGCTCGTCGGTATATTTCTCCGCTCCCGGTTCTCCCCGCCAGGCGCGGCAGGTCTGGGCGATCTTCTGGACATCCGCAGGGTCGAACTCCCGCCGGGTGCGATCCACCAGCCGCCCCAGCTTGCGGGCGTCGATGAAGAGCACCTCCCCCCGCCGGTCCCGCCAGCCCTTGCCCGGATTCTTGTTGCGGGCGAGAAACCACAGGCAGGCGGGAATCTGGGTGGAGTAGAAGAGCTGCCCCGGCAGGGCCACCATGCAGTCCACCACGTCCGCCTCCACCATGGCGCGGCGGATCTCTCCCTCCCTGGCCTGGGTGGAGGACATGGAACCGTTGGCCAGCACCACGCCCGCCATGCCGCCCGGGGCCAAATGGTGGAGGATGTGCTGAAGCCAGGCGAAGTTGGCATTTCCCACCGGCGGCGGGCCATATTTCCAGCGCGCATCCTCCCGCAGCCGGTCGCCGCCCCAGTCGGAGACGTTGAAGGGGGGATTGGCCAGGATGAAGTCCGCCTTGAGATCCCTGAGTTCGTCCTTGTGGAAACTGCCTTCATTGTTCCAACGGATGTCGGCGTCGATGCCCCGCACCGCCAGATTCATCTTGGCCAGTCGCCAGGTGGTGTAGTTGCTCTCTTGTCCGTAAATGGCGATGTCGCCAATGCGGCCACCGTGCTCCTGCACGAATTTTTCCGACTGGACGAACATCCCGCCCGAGCCGCAACAGGGGTCGTAGACCCGCCCCTTGTAGGGTTCCAGGATCTCCACCAGCACCCGCACCACCGACTGCGGGGTGTAGAACTCGCCACCTCGCCGCCCCTCGGCCCCGGCAAATCCCGCCAGGAAATACTCGTAGACCCGTCCCAGAAGATCCCGCGCCTGGCCGGTCTCCTCGCCCAGGGCAATGCCGGAGATCAGGTCGATCAACTCCCCCAGCATCACCTTGTTGAGCGCCGGGCGGGCGTAATCTTTGGGCAGGACGCCCTTGAGGGAGACGTTCACCGCCTCAATGGCCATCATGGCCTCGTCGATCAGCTTGCCGATGGTGGGCAATCTGGCATTGGCCCGCAAATGGGACCACCGGGCCTCCCGGGGCACCCAGAAGACGTTCTCGGCCAGATATTCGTCGGGATCTTCCGCCGCTGCCGCGTCTTCAGCCAGCAGCTTGGCGTGCTTGGTCTCGAAGGCGTCGGAGATGTATTTGAGGAACACCAGACCCAGAACGACATGCTTGTACTCGGAGGGTTCCAGGTTCTGCCGAAGCCCGTCCGCCGCCAGGAACAGCTCCGCTTCGAAGCCCAAAGCGGCCCCGCTACCCTTTTCCCGCTTTCGTCCGTTGCCAACGCGCAGAGCCATGCCAGCCTCCCAAGGCTACCATTCCAAAATTTTCGGTGGTGTCCTACGTTGACCTAACTGGTCTAGCCGGGAACAAGACCCACTCTTCA
>JADGBZ010000093.1 GCA_015231175.1 Magnetococcales bacterium
GCAAGGGTTCTGCCCTTGACCCGCCAGGGAGCCAGCCCCCTGGACCCCAATTCCAGAAAGCGATCATGGCAGTTGATCTATATCAAGTTTTTTTTGGAAGGATGCTGAATGTTTGCTGTGGTCTGGCGTGGCGCTGGATCATCTCCAGCAAGGTTTTTTTCTTGATGGGTTTGGCCATGTGGGCGTCGCACCCGGCTTCCAGGCTTTGGGTAATGTCTTCCTGTAGGGCATAGGCGGTCAGGGCAATGATGGGCAGCCTTGGCAATCCATCTTGTTCCTCCTTGCGCCGCCAGGCGCGGGTGGCGGCATGGCCATCCATGATGGGCATCTGCACATCCATGAGAACCAGATCAAAGGGATGTTTGCCCATCGTATCCAGGGCGGCCAAGCCATTTGGGGCTGTCCGCAGCATATAGGCATCGTTTTTCAAGTAGGTTTCGACCAACAACCGATTGTCATCGGAGTCATCCACCAGAAGAATACGATACGGTTGTCTGACATCATGTGGAGTTGTGCCAGGGGAACCGGCAAATTCGACCGGAGTGTTGGTTGCCGGAAAGACCTGCTTGATGACGCGCACCAGGCCGGCCTGCCGGACCGGCTTGATCAGGCGATGCCGCACACCCATTTCTTGGAAACGCTGTAGATGGCTATCCTGGTGCGCGGATGTGACCATCAGGATGGGCAGACCGGAATGCCCAGTGGCTTGCCAACATTCGAGCAATTGGAAACCATCCATGTCTGGCATGCGTACATCCAGCATCATCAGACTGTAGGGATTTTGCTGCGCCAGTGCCCATTTCATCATGTTCAAAGCGGTGTGACCATCGCAGGCTTCATGGACTGCCGCGCCCATCATTTCCAGATATTCCCGGAACACCAGGCAGTTGGCTGGCGTATCATCCACCACCAGGATCCGTTTTCCGCTCAGATCGGGGAGTGGCCCGGCGGCGGTCGGCTGGGTGAGGGCAAAGGGAATATGGATATGGAATGTCGTACCGCCACCGGATCGGCTCTCGACACGGATATCTCCCCCCATGCCATCCACGAGTCGTTTGACGATAGCCAGCCCCAGACCGGTACCACCAAAGCGGCGGGTGATGGTGGGGTCCACCTGGACGAAATTTTCAAAAATCGCAGGCAGGCGCTCCTCGGGGATGCCGATCCCTGTATCCTCCACACAGAAGGAGACCAGCACCGGTTCGGACCTTGGCAAGGTGGCCGAACTCCTTGCGCAGGCAAAGCGTACCGTTCCCCGTTGGGTAAACTTTACGGCGTTGCTCAGGAGATTGAGGAAAATCTGCCGCAACCGGGTGGGGTCTCCTTCGAGCCATTCAGGCACCTCCGGCGCGATGTGGTGGGTCAACTGCAACCCCTTGGCCGAGGCCCGTTGTGCCATGATGTCGCACACCACCTTGATTTCATCGGCAAGATTGAACGGAATGTGCTCCAGGTTCAGACGCCCGGCCTCGATCTTGGAGAGGTCCAGAATGTCATTGATGATTCCCAGCAGATTTTCGCCAGCGGAACGGAACACCTGGACGAACCGTCGTTGTTCGGGTTGCAGTGGGCTCTCCCATAGCAGATCTGCCATGCCCAGTATGGCGTTCATGGGGGTGCGGATCTCGTGGCTCATGTTGGCCAGGAAGTCGCTCTTTGCCTGGTTGGCAGCCTCGGCGTCTGTTTTGGCCTGGAGGAGTTCCACCTCCATGTTTTTTCTATCGGTTATGTCCCGGTTGCTGGCCCGGTTGCCGAGAAACTCTCCATCGCTCCCATGGACTGGACGGCAGCCATGGGCAATCCAGCGGAGTGTGCCATCCAGACGGACGATACGAAAATCCAGGCTTCGCTCCGCCAACTCCATCCGGGGCTCCTGGTGCTCCAGAAACATGTTCCGATCATCAGGATGAACGATCCGCGTCAACAACCCGGGGTCATTCATGAATTGGTCGGGGGTATATCCCGTGATGGGTGCGCACGATGGCGAGGTGAAGATTATTCGGCCTTCCGGATCGATCCAGTATTCCCAATCGAACGTGTAATCCAGGATGGTGCGGAAACGTTCCTCGCTTTGCGTCAACAACTTTTCAGTGCGCTTGCGCTTGGTGATATCGCGGGCCGAAGCGTAAAGGTAATGTTTTCCATCCCATTCGACTCCCTTGGCACTGATCTCCACATCGAAAACCGATCCATTCTTGCGGCGATATCGTGTTTCGAAGGTGGATGGCTTCTGGATCAGCGTTTGGAGCATCTCGGTCAGTTGTGTTTGCGGAATATGGGCATACCAATCCTTGACGTTGAGCCGGGCGGTTTCCTCATGGGAGTAGCCGAGCATCCGAGAAAACGCATCGCTGAACTCCACCAGGTTGCCTGTTGCGTCCAGAACGAAAATGCCATCGCTGGCGGTCCGTAACAACGTCTGGTAACGGGCATTCTGGCGAGTCAGCGCCTCTTCCGTTTTGCGGGTCATGATCTCTTCCTTTTGCCCCGTGCCTGGATTGGTCTGTGCCATGCCGATGCACACTTGATCCATCAAGATCCGAAATTTGGCCCCATTCTGACAAAAGCGACCTCCATCACCCCTTCTCTCAGTTGTAGCTCCTTGACTGCGTCTGCTGCAATAAAAACCTTGTCTGCTGTAATAAAAATTTGATAAACGCGCAGGGCAATCGCATCGAGAATGGCATGCCGAGGCCCATTTTTTTACGTCACTGTTCACCACCCGGCCACGCATCGAGGTCCAGGGGATGGCTCCCTGGCAGGGCCTTGGACGGAGTTTTGGTGGGGTTCGGGGCGAAGCTCTGACAAAGGCTTTCATGCTGGCGCAAAAAGACGCGCCAGAAGGCAGACCAAGGCCCGCCCCTTGGGCCTTTTTTGCCAACAGCGCAAAAAAGGCCTGGGAGAAGGGGGGCGTACAAAAACAAAACGGGGCGCTGCCCCGGACCCCGCAAGGGCGCTGCCCTTGACCCGCAAGGGAGCCAGCCCCCTGGACCCCGATTCCAAATTGATCCCCTGCGCACGCATGGAGGGGCAATGTACGGTTATGGAACGGATTCCAGCAGCTTTCTGACCTTATCGAGATCCGCCGGGGTATCCACCCCCGTGGCCGCATGGTCGGTCACGGCAACACGTATGGCGTGGCCGTGTTCGAGGGCGCGGAGTTGTTCAAGCTTTTCCATCTTTTCCAGGGGGGTGGGTTGCAGCCGGGCGAACTGCTGTAAAAAGTCGGCCCGGTAGGCATACAGGCCGATGTGGCGCAACGCCCCTATTGTGCCATCATGTGGTTCCCTGGCCAGGGGGATGGGCGCCCGGGAGAAGTAGAGGGCAAAGCCCTGCCGGTTGCACACCACCTTGACCACATCCGGGGAGAGGAGGTCTGTGGCATCTGCGAGGGGGTGGGCCAGGGTTCCCATGGGGATGGTGGGGTCTTGGCGCATGGGTTCCAGGAGTTGATCGAGCATGTGGGGATGCAGGAGAGGTTCATCTCCCTGGACGTTGACGATCACGTCGACCTGCATGCCCCGTGCGGCTTCGGCGATCCGGTCGGTTCCCGATGGGTGGGAGGGGGAGGTCATCACTACATCGCCACCAAAGGCCAGGACGGCGGCACGGATTCGCTCATCGTCGGTGGCGACCAGGACACGATCCACGCGGGCCAGGGCGGTGCGCTCGTAGACATGTTGGATCATGGGCTTGCCGGCCATAACGGCCAGAGGCTTGCCAGGGAGTCGTGTGGAGGCATAGCGGGCCGGTATGATGGCCGTAATCTTGATCATGGGCAACCAGGAATCGGGGTCCAGGGGGCTGGCTCCCTGGCAGGTCCAGGACAGCGTCCTGGTGGGGTTCGGGGCGAAGCCCTGACAAAGGCTTTCATATCCAAGCTTTTCCTGCAAGGGTTTCGTTACTTTGCCGCCAGGGCGGCTGCAACCGATCAAGGGTTGTGGAGGGAACGGGTCTCGCCCCGGCCATCCACGTAACCGATCAGGTCTGCCGTGACTGCGCCGATCCGGACTTTCGTTTCGACCCGCAAGGGCATGTGGCGTGCGTCGTCGGTCACCCAGACCGTCAGATTACCCTGTTGGCGGAACAACTCCGAGCTTTGCACAAGGGGGTGGAGCGGAAAGGCCTGAAACCATCCCAGCGGGGTAAAGAGCTTGTCGGTTGGAGAGGTTGTCACTTCTGCCATGTACCAGCGGTCACTGTCGACGACGGGTACCTGAATTTTCTCGGTGACATTTTTCAGGTTGGGCATGCGGCGCAACTGATAGAAGGCGGTCAGGGGATCGTTGCTCAGGTTGGCAACGTTGTCGATCACTTTGGGCGGGTCGTCGTTGCGTTGCAAAGTGACCTGATTGCCGGCGCGCTGGAAGGTGTATTCGGCGTGGCGTTGCTTGTTTCCTTTACTCTGCACTTTGGTGTAGTTGACCGTGAGCAGGCCCATCTCCTGGTGCGTCCCCTGGGCGGTCAGGATGTCGCGAATACCGTAGATCCAATCCACCGGCCCGATGGAAGCCAGATCGGCCTTGATGGTGTATTGGGCAGGATCGCCGGTCGTTTCATAGGTCAGGGAGGCGCGTCCAGCCGGAACGCCCTCCCAATGCACGTTGAACTCCAGGCGCTCGCCTGACACGGCGCCGCCAGTGGCAGGTTCCGCCCAGGAAAACGCCGGCGGCCATCCGAGCAGGATCATCATGGCAAATACTTGAAAGCGCACGATTCTATGTGGCCATCGTGTGGTCACGGACATGGCAAAACCACTTTCTCGCAAGCAAAGGGATTGTCCGATCGGCGGGTTCGTAGTATTAACCCTTTTTAGGGGGTGGAAAGCAAGGATATGTTCAGGGTGGAGGCGCCGGGAGGGGGATGGTCAAGGGAGTGATGGCATGAAAGGGAGTTCGCGCGTTCTTCTCCTGGATCGGGATGGTGTCCTCAACCATGACCGTCCTGATTATATTCAGACTGTTGCCCAGTTGCGGCTCATCTCTGGCGTTGGCGAGGCCATGCGTCGTTTGCGTGAGGCGGGCGTTGCCACTTTGGTGGTGACCAACCAGGCCTGTGTCGGCAAGGGGTTGGTGACGCCGGCGACCCTGGAGGCGATCCATGCCCGCCTGGCAGCGGAAATTGCCGAAGCCGGTGGAGAGATTACACAATTCTACCTTTGCGCCCATCGCAACGAGGATCGGTGTGCTTGTCGCAAGCCGGCGCCTGGCCTCATTCTGCGGGCGCAACAGGAGTGGGGGTTCGATCCTTCTCAAACCTGGATGGTCGGTGATGCGGAACGGGACATCCAGGCAGCGGAAGCCGCCGGTTGTCGTGCGGCCCTGGTGCGTACCGGCAAAGGGGAGATCACTGTTTTGCGGCGTCCCGACGTGCCTGCCTTTGCCGATCTGCCGGCCTTTGTCGAAAATTTTCTACAAAATGGGTAACTATTCACCACCCTTTCAAGAAAAGCTTGGATATGAAAGCTTTTATCAGGGTTTCGCCCCGAACCCCACCAGGACACTGTCCTGGATCTGCCAGGGAGCCAACCCCCTGGACCCCGAATTCGTGGCCGGGTGGTGAGTCGTTACCAAAATGGGTAGCCGTGCAGCGTTTTTTTGCTGGGTGCTGAGCAGGTACATTCAGGGGAGGTTTGGAGTTGATCGATTTCAATCGCGCCGTCGATGAACACTTGGCCATGATTCAGGGGTTGCGCGGTTTGCTGCCCCAACTGACCCGGGCGGCTGGGGAGATGACCCGGGCGGTGCGGGGGGGTGGCAAAATTCTTTGGATGGGTAATGGGGGCAGTGCCGCCGACAGTCAGCACCTGGCCGCCGAGCTTGTGGGGCGTTTCAGCCGCGAGCGGCGCGCCCTGGCGTCTGTTGCGCTGACCACGGACACCTCGATCCTGACCGCTTTGGGGAATGATTATGGCTTTGACACCATATTTGCCCGGCAGGTGGAGGCGTTGTATCGTCCGGGTGATGTGGTGATCGGCATCTCCACCTCCGGCAACAGCCCCAACATTTTAGCGGGTGTGGCGACCGCCCGGAGTCTGGGTGCGTTCACCATCGGATTTTCCGGTCATGAGGGAGGGCGGTTGCGGGATGCGGTCGATCTATGCCTGACCGTGCCGGCCCGCGTCACGGCGCGCATCCAGGAGGGACATATTTTGCTGGGGCATCTTCTGTGCGACTGGGTGGAAGCCTCGGTCATGGAGTGATCCGGCCTTGTTCCAAAACCGCGACCAGATTTTGCAGGTGTTGAGCACGGGTTTTGACCGGCATGCCGTCCTTGTGATCGGGGATTTGATGCTGGACCGCTACCTTTGGGGGCAGGTGCAGCGGATCTCCCCCGAGGCGCCGGTACCGGTGGTGCGCTTGGTTCGGGAGAGCGAGGGCGCCGGTGGAGCGGCGAATGTGGCCATGAATCTCGCCCGCCTGGGCCTGCGTCCCCGCATGGCTGGGTTGGTGGGGCGAGACAAGAATGGCCAGCATGTGCGGCAGACCCTGGAGCAGGCCGGGGTTGATGCGCGTCTGGTTCTGGAGGTGGCCGGGTGGCCCACCATCACCAAAACGCGGGTGGTGGGTGGACACCAGCAGATGCTGCGTCTGGACCGGGAAGAACCCCTCGATCTGTCCGATGCCATGCAGACGGAGCTGCTGACCGCCATACAGCGACAACTGGAGGACAGCGACCCGCCGGTGGTGGTCATTCTTTCCGACTATGCCAAAGGTCTGCTCTCCGCTGCGTTTTGTCGTGCGGTCATCGCCATGGCCCGGGGGAGAGGGATTCCCGTCCTGGCCGATCCGAAGGGGGTGGTGTACGACAAATATCAGGGTGTCACGGCCCTCTCGCCCAACCGGTCGGAGTTGGGGGCCGCTGTTGGCATGGAGACCCATGAGCTGGGACCGCTTCTGGCGGCGGGGGAGCGGTTGCGCCGCCGTCTGGATGTGGCGTTTTTGGCCGTCACGTTGAGCGAAAATGGCATTGCCCTGCTGGAGGCGGATGCCCTGCCCCGGCACCTTCCTGCCACGGCGCGGGAGGTGTTTGACGTTTCCGGCGCCGGGGATACGGTCATCGCCACCCTGGCGGCAGGTCTGGCGGTGGGTCTTTCCCGTCTGGATGCGTTGCACCTGGCCAATCTGGCGGCGGGCATCGTGGTGGGCAAGGTGGGCACCACCCCCATCAATCGTGAGGAGTTGCAGGCCTTGGTGACCGGGGGCGCCGACAGGGAGCAGGCGGAAAAGCTCCTCTCCCTGGATGAGATCGTGGCCTTGGCCTGTACCTGGCGTGCGCACGGGGAGCGGATTGTTTTCACCAATGGTTGTTTCGATCTGCTCCATGCCGGTCATGTCACCTATCTGGAACAGGCGCGCCGCCTGGGGCAACGCTTGATCGTCGGCCTCAACACGGATCGATCCGTCCGCGCCTTGAAAGGGCCCCAACGCCCCTTGATTCGTGAGCAGGACCGGGCGCGGGTTTTGGCTGCGCTGGCCGCTGTCGATGCGGTGGTGCTGTTCGATGCCGACACCCCTTTGCACCTGATTCAGGCCATACAGCCGGACATATTGGCCAAAGGGGCTGATTACACCGAAGAGCGTGTCGTCGGCGCCAGGGAGGTGCAGGCCTGGGGGGGGCAGGTGGCCCTGGTTCCCCTCGTGGAGGGGATCAGTACCAGCCGCATCGTGGCCGGGATTCGGACCGGCCCGGACCGTTCCACTGCATCGGGAGGATAGTGCATGTATATCGTGACCGGCGGGGCCGGCTTCATTGGGGCCAACATCGTCGAAGGATTGAATCTGCGCGGCGAGAGCGACATCCTGGTGGTGGATAACCTGGAAAAGAGCGCCAAGTTTCACAATCTGGTCGACCTGGAATTTGCCGATTTTCTCGACAAGCGTGATTTTCGTGACCAGATCGAAAAGGGACGTTTCGATCATGCCCGTATCCGGGGCATTTTCCATCAGGGGGCCTGCTCCGACACGATGGAGTATGATGGCCGCTACATGATGGACAACAATTTTGCCTATTCCAAACTTCTTTTCCACTTTGCCGTGGAGCGGGAGATACCCTTTGTCTACGCCTCCAGCGCCGCCACCTACGGCAACGGCACGCGCTTTACCGAGGAGCGCTCCAGCGAGGATCCCCTGAACATTTACGGGTATTCCAAGTTGTTGTTTGATCGCTACGTGGAACGGCGTCTGGCCGATGTGGAGAGTACGGTTGCCGGGTTGCGTTATTTCAACGTCTATGGTCCGCGGGAGGAGCACAAGGGGCGCATGGCCTCCATGGTTTACCAGAGTTATCGGCAGCTTCGGGATGATCACGTCACTTGGCTGTTCCAGGGTACCGGAGGTTATGGGGACGGTGAACAGCGGCGCGATTTCATCTACGTGCGCGATGTCGTCGATGTCAATCTGTTTTTGGCCGATGGGGTTCCCGTGCAGGGCACTTTCAATGTCGGGACCGGACAAAGCAGCAGTTTCAACGAGATCGTCCACACCCTGATCGACATCATGGGTCAGGGGGAGCTCAAATACAAACCCATGCCTGATGGTCTGCGGGAAAAGTACCAAAACTTTACCGAAGCCGACATCACCCGTTTGCGGCGGGCGGGTTACGACAAGCCCTTCACCTCGCTCCGGGAGGGATTGCGCGAATATGTGGCCCGTTTACGGGAAGAGTGATCATGCGCCGTGGCAGCGGCACGGGAAACTGTGACCAGGGAAGACAGCCATGAGTGCATACCAGGGTATGCGTTGGTTCAAGTGCGATTTGCACCTCCATACGCCTGCGGACTCAAAATACTGGGTTGGAGATCCCATGACCCCCGGGCAAGAGCCCAGAGCCGCAAGAGAATTCGCTGAGGCCTGTTGCCATGAAGGTTTAGAAGTTATTGGCATAACAGATCATCAATTTTTAAGTAAAGATTTTATTCCATACCTCAAAGACGCCTTTGATGAGATTGAGAAAACTCGTGGGCATCGAGTCACTGTTTTTCCCGGGTTTGAATTTGAAACTGATGTGGGTAAAGGTATACTCGTACTTTGTCTTTTTGCGCCTGACACAAATTTGGATCATATTGATCACATGCTTACTGAATGTGGTGTTGGTATGCCACGGATTCAGAATGGTCAACCCGTAAAATCCAATAAGAGGCTTTCCGATATACTTGGTATTGTGCAGAAGCAATCCCATCAAGGTGGATGGGGTGGCGTAGTCATCATTCCCCATATATTTGAGAACAGCCTTTTTGATAACGACCGTCTTAGGAACTGTCCATAATTAACTTGGACAAATTATGAGTTTATGATAACCTGGAGGCATGATCGAATATACAGACCATGCTGTACGCGAAAAGTATGAATCGCTGAAACCTGTTTTGGATGAAAGGGGCCGTCGGTTGTGGGCGGCTGCCGAGGCTGATGCAATGGGTCGAGGGGGAGTTTCGTGTGTCTCCAGGGTCACCGGTATTTCCCGATCTACAATTCACCAGGGGTAACTATTCAGCACCCTTTCAAAAAAAGCCTGGATATGAAAGCCTTTGTCAGGGCTTCGCCCCGAACCCCACCAGGACTCTGTCCTGGACCTGCCAGGGAGCCAGCCCCCTGGACCCCGATTCGTGGTCGGGTGCTGAATAGTTACCACCAGGGCTTACATGAATTGGCGACTACCAAATCTGAACAGGGGAACCAAACACTGTCGAAACGAGTCCGCTCTCCAGGTGGTGGACGTAAGCCAATCACTGACAACGACCCGACTTTATTGGCTGACCTCGAACGATTGGTTGATCCTGTGACCCGTGGTGACCCGGAATCACCTCTGCGATGGACATGCAAGAGTGTACGTCAGCTTGCGTTTGCCCTTGGGAATCAGGGGCATGTTGTGGGCCAACAGAAAGTTGCTGATTTATTGGCAGTTCTGGGTTACAGCCTCCAAGCGAACCAAAAGAAACGAGAGGGTTCCGGGCATCCAGATCGAAATTCCCAGTTCGAGTACATCAACAAGCAGGTCGTGGATTTTCAGAAACGAAATCAGCCCGTGATTTCGGTTGATACCAAAAAAAAGGAGTAACTATTCAGCACCCTTTCAAAAAAAGCCTGGATATGAAAGCCTTTGTCAGGGCTTCGCCCCGAACCCCACCAGGACTCTGTCCTGGACCTGCCAGGGAGCCAGCCCCCTGGACCCCGATTCGTGGTCGGGTGCTGAATAGTTACAAAAAGGAGTTGGTTGGTGATTTCAAAAACGGGGGTCAAGAGTGGAACCCCAAGGGGCAGCCAGAGGCGGTTCGAGTTCATGATTTTGCTGACAAGGAGTTGGGTAAGGTCAATCCGTATGGCGTTTATGATCAGACAGAAAATGTGGGCTTGGTCAGTGTTGGCGCCGACCACGATACCGCTGAATTTGCTGTAGAAACCATCCGGAGATGGTGGTACGAGATGGGATCAATGATGTACCCCGCTGCCACCGAAGTGTTGATCACTGCGGATTGCGGAGGAAGTAACGGCTACCGGGTCCGGCTTTGGAAGGTGGCACTACAGAACTTGGCCAACGAAACCGGACTGCGAATTTACGTTTGCCATTTTCCTCCTGGAACCAGCAAGTGGAACAAAATCGAACACAGAATGTTCTGCCATATCACCATGAACTGGCGTGGGAAGCCTCTGACAAACCACGAGGTCATTGTTAACCTTATCGGGAATACCACGACCGATGCCGGGCTCAAAATCAAGGCAGAGTTGGATACGGACATCTATCCAAAAGGAATCAAAATTTCCAATGAGGAAATGGAATCAGTCAATCTCACAATGGCATCTTTTCATGGAGAATGGAATTATTTCATTTCAGGTAATTGTCCAAGTTAATTATGGACAGTTCCTTATGGAGGCGCGGGGTGTTGGCTTTCTCTCCCTGGTGCGCGCCTGCATGGATTTATCTGGACACAGACCCTCTTTCGAGGTTATTGGCCAAGGTGTCAGGTTGGCCATCTTTGCCGGTGGGTCACTGTTCACCACGCCATGACCATCATGTCCCGGCCTTTGCTGGTCATAGGTCCATCCTGGGTGGGGGATATGGTCCTGGCGCAATCCTTGTTCAAGATGCTTGCCATGTGCCGTCCCGGGGTGGCCCTGGATGTACTTGCGCCGCTTTGGAGCCATCCCCTGCTGGCACGCATGCCGGAGGTGCGGCATGCCCTGGAGTTGCCTGTCGGGCATGGTGTCTTGGGGTTGGGTGTGCGCTATCGTCTGGGTTGCCGGTTGCGGGAGCGGGGTTATGGTCAGGCCATTTTGTTGCCCAACTCCTTGAAATCGGCCCTGGTGCCTTATTGGGCCGGAATTCCCCGCCGCACCGGCTTTTTGGGCGAATGGCGCTGGGGGTTGCTCAACGATATCCGTCCACTGGATCGGTCGCGTCTGCCGCGCACCGTGGATCGTTTTGTGGCCCTGGGTTTGGATCCCGGGGAGGATTTGCCTGTTTCTGTGCCTGTGCCATCCTTGCGGGCCGAGCCGGCTGATCCTTGTTTATCCGGAAAATGGCCAAGGTTGCTCGACACCCGGGCGCCGGTTTTGGTTCTTTGTCCGGGGGCCGAGTATGGTCCGGCCAAGCAGTGGCCGGTCGAGCATTTTGCCCTTCTGGCCCGCCGGCAGGTGCAGCGTGGTTGGCAAGTTTGGGTTTTGGGATCCGGCAAGGAGATGCTGCTTGGGGAGCGGATTGCCGCCCAGGGGGGGGAGGGGGTGATCAATCTGGCCGGGAGCACGCAACTGGGCGAGGCGATCGACCTGATGGCGCAGGCCCGGGCCGTGGTGACCAACGATTCGGGGCTTATGCACGTGGCTGCATCCCTGGATGTGCCTGTGCTGGCTCTTTTTGGTTCCTCGGATCCCGACCACACGCCACCCTTGGGGGAGAAGGCGCAGATACTCTCTCTTCGTCTGTCTTGTTCGCCATGTTGGCGTCGGCGGTGTCCTCTAGGTCATCTGGATTGTTTGCGGCAAATCACCCCGGACCGGGTGGCAACCATCCTGGAAGATTTGGAAAAAAGGGGTTGAAGAGATGGTTCGGTCCTTGAATTTTTTTCAATCGTTTTTTTTAGCCAAACATGGCCAGCAGCTTTACCAACCCTCTGGTCTTATTGGAAAAAAGCGTCTGCGTAAAATAACTCCCCGCCACTCCTTTGCCTATCTCTCCCAGGGTGGGATAAGGCAAAAGACACCCTGCCATGTCTCCAATCCGCAAACCCTTTTGGATGGCCAATATCCACGGTGCCAACAACTCACCGGCCTGCGGCCCGACAAGACCAGCCCCAAGAATGTGGCCACGTCGGCCTGTCACCACCTTGATCAGACCCATGGTCTTTCCCTCGGCGCGGGCGCGGTCGTTTTCGGCAAAGGGTTTGGTCAACACTCGAATCGGTCCACCCCTCTCCCGGGCGGCCTTTTCCGTCAACCCCACCTGCGCCAACTCGGGATCGGTATAGGTGATCCGGGGCACAACCCGATAATCCACTCTGGCGGGCAGGCGGAACAACGCATTGCGCAGGACGATACCGGCCTGATAACTGGCCATGTGGGTGAACAGATAGGGACCGGTCACATCACCCAGCGCAAAAATGCGATGGTTGCTGGTCCGCAAACGGTCATCCACCGTGATGCCAGCCGGGGTAAACGCCACGCCCGCCGCATCCAGGTTGATATCCTCCAGGTTGGGGGAGCGGCCCGTGGCTACCAACAGATGGGTGCCGGTGATGCGCACCTTTTCGCCGGTGCTGGTTTGTGTCAGCAGGGTGATGCCCGAGGCGGCATGCTCCACTTGTTGCACGGTGGCGCCCACATGCAGCGCCACACCTTCCGCCAGCAAGGCATCCCTGAGGGTGGCGACCAACTCCGGCTCCTCGCGGGGGAGGAGGGTTGCTTGTTCCACCACGGTCACCTGCGATCCCAGACGCCGGTGCGCCTGCGCCATCTCCAGACCGATAGGACCGCCCCCCAGAATCAGCAGATGCGGCAGGGGCTCCCGGTTGGCAAAAAGGGTTTCGTTGGTGAAAAACGGCGTGGTGGCCAGGCCGGAAATGGCCGGGATGCGAGGGCGGCTCCCGGTGGCGATGACAAAGCGCCGGGCCCGGATGCGGGTGGCGCCGGCCAGCAGCTCTCGGGGTCCGATGAATTGGCCGGTGGATGGGATCACCTTGACCCCCAGGCCGGTGAAACGTTCGACCGAATCGTGGGGTGCAATGGCGGCAATGACACCATGCACATGGGCATGAACGCGCTCCATGTCGATGAGGGGAGGTTGGGTCGTGATGCCAAAACGGTGGGCAGAGCGGATGGTGTGTGCCGCATGGGCGGCGGCCAGGAGGGCCTTGGAGGGGACACACCCCGTGTTCAGGCAATCGCCGCCCATGTGGTGGCGTTCGATGAGGAGGGTGGCGGCCCCCATTTGACTGGCGCCCGCAGCGACGGAGAGGCCGCCCGCTCCGGCGCCGATGATGCAAAGGTCGGTAGTCAACAAATCAGACATAAAAAAGACCGTTTGGAAGTTGGGGTCCGGGGCAAAGCCCCAAAAAAAACTATTAAAAGACTGGGAAGGGGGTCCAGGGGGAAGGGCTGCGCCCTTCCTCCTGGTGGGGTCCGGGGCGAAGCCCCGCCAAGATCTTGATTCAAAGACAGAAGCCTATCC
>JADGBZ010000094.1 GCA_015231175.1 Magnetococcales bacterium
CAGGGCGCTGCCCTGGACCCGCCAGGGAGCCAGCCCCCTGGACCCCGATTCGTTGACGGGTGGTGAATAGTTACCAAAAACTTTGACTTGAAAAATTCCTGTCAGGGCTTCGCCCCTCATGCCCCAGGGCCACGCCCCTCACTTGTCGCATCCGTCCCCTGCTCCCGACTCGGCAATGTAGCGATAAAAACATCCCCGGTGTGGGGAACCCGCTGATGGATCAACTCCCGCAACCGTTCCGCATGCTGGTGTGCATCCATCGTCGTCCAGGTCGCAGGAACCCTGATGGTCAGGTTGATCTCCCAGCGGTCACCCAGTTTTCGACCACGCAACGTCTCCACCGCCACGTCATCATGCCAATTTTTGACCAGGCGATGCACCTGTTCCATGACGTGGCCAGGCAGGGCAGCATCCATCAAACCGTGAAAACTCTCCCCGACAATCTCCAGCCCCATCCGGATGATCATGATGGAAACCAGCGTCGCGGCAATATGATCCGCAATGGGAACGCCCAGGGTGGCCAAGAGCAACCCCAGGGCCACCAATGCAAACGAAAGTGCATCCGCCCGGTTCCCTATCGCAGCCGCCTTGATGATGGGACTGTTGTTGCGTTCGCCGACGCAACCCTGGAAACGATGCATCGACTCACTGGCCACAAAACCCACCAGCGCCGCCACAATGGCCGACCAGCCCGGGGCCTCGACCAGGCGCTCATTGATATGACGGACATTCTCTGCAAGAAAAATGGCCGACCCGGCACAAAGACCGACCCCGATAACGCCCGAGGCCAAAAACTGGAGTTTGCCGAAGCCATAAGGGAAGGACGGGGTGGGGGTCCAGGAGGCAACCTTGAGACTGATAAAGTTGAGACCTTTGCCGAGAAAATCCCCCAGGGATTGCAAGGCAAGTGCATGGAGCGCCATGCTGCCGGTCATAGTACCCATCGGGGCCATGAAAAAAAACAAAAGCAGGGAGACGACGATGTCCAAGACAATAGCAAAGTCACGGCAGGCCCGACACTTTGCATCAATCATGGCAACGATTCACCACCCGGCCACGCATCGGGGTCCAGGGGGCTGGCTCCCTGGCAGGTCCAGGACAGCGTCCTGGTGGGGTTCGGGGCGAAGCCCTGACAATGGCTTTCATATCAAGGCTTTTCTTAAAAGGGTACTGAACAGTTGCCGATCATGATACATCAGCCCTCCATCACGGACAACCACCCAGGGTCTGGCTCCCAAAGGCACCACTTGGCGCAACGAACCCTCATGCCGGATGCGCGTCATGGCCAAGAAATGGCCGAGGACGTACCGGGTCAGCAACCCCAACAGCAGGGCGACGACAACCCCCAACACGACAATCTTCGCTATCCGCCACAGACGCAGCATATATCCAGATCCTGCGGACAGAAAAAGCGATCAGGCCGTCGCAGTCGGCTAACGACGCTGGAGATAGTTGTAGACCCCCACGCCCACCGCAACCGTCGCCACCCCGGCCAGAATGATCGAACCCCACACGCTCAGGCTCAGGCCCACAGCAGAGCCCTTGGCCAGGGCGCCACCGATGGCCATGCTTTTGGTCACCGAACCGCCTGTAGCATCCGGCACGGTTTGAACCATGGCGACGGTTTGCGCCGTGGCCTTGGCCGCCCCTTGCGCCACAGGAGTCGCCACCTTGGCTGGCGCTGTCTGCGTGATGGGGGCAATCTTGGCCTCGCCACCAAACAGATCGATGGCTCCTTTGCTGCCCGCCTGCATGGTCCCCCGGGTCTCCAGGGAGAGCACCTTCAGCGCCTTCCCCGTACCGACCGTCTTGCCGGCTCCCTCAATTTCGACAACGGGAATTTTGGCAGGAAACATGGTCTGCACACCCGCGCCGGTCTTGGCCGCAGTGGCCTGCTGGGCAGCAGCCTGGGCTGCCCGCAAACCCTCGACCTCAACGCCATTGAGCATCACTTTCGCCGGGGTGACCTGGCCACCAAAGGGGGGAGCAAGGGGGGTCACGGACGCCTTGCCACCACCGAGCAATTGGACCGAAAAGCTCTTGCCCACAAGAGTCGAAAGCTGATCCGGCGTAAGAAGTTCGACGGTGTTCGGCATCGTTTGTTTCCTCCATGTCGATCAAAGCCAACCGCATCAGGCCGGGAACAATCAGCCCGCCAACGGCACAAAAAGCCACGCTACAGTCCCAAGCATAGGCTATACCAAGTGAACATGATCTGTCCAGAGATGATCAGGTGATGATCATGGCCTCGGGTGGGTCCATGTCACGCGATTGCCCTGCAACCCACCTGGACAGTCGTGGCATGAAAGGTGGATGATAGGGGGATGCGGGACGGGGGTCTCGTCTCGATTTTGTTGTCGGTCCACATTCCAGGGAGGGAGTGAGCGCATGTCTGGTCGGCGTTGGTCTGTCGTTGCGGCAATTCTTGTTGCTTGTGGCGTGGTGATTTCTGCTGTTCCAGCAGGTTCGGCTGGAGGGGTCGTCCGGATTGGGGTGGCTGGGCCGTTGACGGGTTCCTACGCCGCTTTTGGTGAACAGTTGTGGCGGGGGGCGGAGCAGGCCGCCAAAGATATCAACGCCGCCGGGGGAATCGACGGTCGCATGATCGAGTTGGTCAAGACCGACGATGCCTGCGAGCCAAAACAGGCGGTCAATGTGGCGCACCGCCTGGTGGATGCGGAAAAGGTCAAGGCGGTCATCGGTCATTTTTGTTCTTCATCGACCATTCCGGCCACGGAGATCTACGCCGAGGCGGGTATTTTGGCCATGACGCCAGGCTCCACCAACCCGAAGGTGACCGAACGCAACCTGCCCACGGTTTTTCGCACGTGTGGTCGGGATGATCAGCAGGGGGGCGCCGGGGCCGAGTATGTGGTGCAAAAGCTCAAGGCCAAGCGGATTGCCATCATTCACGACAAGGATACCTACGGGCAAGGGTTGGCCGATGCCATGCGGGCGCGGCTGCATGCCCTGGGGTTGAAAGAGGTTCTTTATGAGGGATTGACCCGGGGAGAGAAAGATTTCAATGCCCTGGTGACCAAGATCAAATCCCAGACGGCGGATGCGGTCTATTTCGGCGGGTTGCACGCCGAAGCCGGTGTTCTGGTGCGACAGATGCGGGAACAAGGTCTGCAAGCCCCCCTGATCTCCGGCGATGGAATCGTTTCCCAGGAGTTTGTGGCTTCGGCTGGTGGCCCACGCTTTGTGGAGAATGTGTACATGACCTTTGGGCGGGATGCGCGCAAAATCTATACAGGCCGGAAGGTTGTGGAAAGTTTTCGCAAGGCTGGTTATGAACCCGAAGGATACACCCTGTACTCGTATGCCACCCTGCAATCCATTGCCGCAGCCATGACGGCCACCCGTTCCGAGCAGGGAGATCTCCTGGCGCAATGGCTGCACAGCAACAAAGTCGACACCATCATGGGATCCAAAGCCTGGGATGCCAAGGGAGATTTGCAGGTGACCGACTACGTCATGTACCGCTGGAGTTCCGATGGCACATATCAGGAGGCTGAATAAGGGTTCGGCAACCATCCGACACCCTTTATCGTAAGGGGGGGCCTCCAGGTGTTGCACGCAATGAATGGCTACATCGTTGCCCAACAGGTGATCAATGGCCTGGTGTTGGGAGCCATCTATGGTTTGATCGCTGTGGGGTACACCATGGTTTATGGCATCATGGGCATGATCAACTTTGCCCATGGAGAGATCTACATGGTTTCCGCCTACCTGGCGGCCATTTTTCTCGCTCTGTTGACGGGAGCGGGGTTGCACGCGCCCCCCATTCTCCTGGTGGCGATTCTGCTGCTGACCATCCTGTTCACTGCGCTCTACGGGTGGAGTGTCGAGCGGGTGGCCTACCGGCCCCTGCGTGATGCCAGCCGGCTGGCGCCGCTGATCTCGGCCATCGGCATCTCCCTGGTGCTGCAAAACTATGTTCGCATCAGCCAGGGGGCACGCAACCAGGGCATTCCGACCCTGATCGAGGGTCATCTGCGTTGGGCCTCGGCGGATGGATCGGCCTTTGTCCAGGTGACCCATGTGCAGATCTTGATCATGGTTGTGGCCGTTCTGGGAATGGGAGCCCTGGCCTGGGTCATGCGGTTCACCTCCCTGGGACGGGCGTGCCGCGCCACGCAGCAGGACCGAATCATGGCCGAACTCCTGGGGATCAACACCGACCACGTCATCTCCACGGTGTTCGTCATGGGTGCAGCCATGGCCGCCGTGGCGGGCCTGCTGGTCACCCTGAATTATGGTTCCTTTGATTTTTTCATCGGTTTTGTCATAGGGATCAAGGCTTTTACGGCGGCGGTTCTGGGTGGCATCGGTTCCCTGCCCGGGGCCATGCTGGGAGGAGTGGTCCTGGGTCTTTGTGAATCCCTCTTTTCCGGCTTCGTCAACACCGACTACAAAGATGTGTTCGCCTTTGGCATTCTGATCCTGGTGCTGGTGCTGCGCCCCAGTGGTTTTCTGGGCCACCCCGAAGTGGAGAAAGTATGAATTTCCGGGAGGCATGGCGCGTGGCCGTACAGTGGGGAGGGGTGGCGTTACTCCTGTTCACCCCCCTTTCAGGGTTGGTCCTGGACGGATATCGGGTGGTATTTTTTTGGCAGCGTCCTTTATGGTTGGCAGGGGGCGTGTTTTTGGGCGCCCTGCTGACAATGATGCTCCTGCAAGCCTCCCGCACACCACGCATGCAGCGGTTTTTCACCCGGATGTCGAGTGGGAGTGTGGTTGAGCGACAGTCGGCCCTGCCGGTGTGGCAAGGGTTGCTCCTTTTTGCCGTGGCGGCAGGGTTGCCGTGGTGGATGGGCCACTATTGGCTCAACGTGATGATCCTTGCGCTGATTTACGCTCTGCTCGGACTGGGGATCAATATTGTCGTCGGCCTGGCCGGGCTCCTGGATTTGGGGTATGTCGCTTTTTATGCGGTCGGGGCCTACGGGTATGCCCTGGGGAGCCAGTATCTGGGGTTGGGATTTTGGTCGGCCATACCGTTTTGCGCCCTTCTGGCGGCCACGTTTGGTGCGCTGTTGGGCTTTCCGGTATTGCGCATGCGCGGGGATTACCTGGCCATCGTCACCCTGGGCTTTGGTGAAATCATTCGCCTGGTGCTCAACAATGCCACCGAGATAACGGGCGGTCCCAATGGCTTGTCGGTCCCGGCGCCGACCATCCTGGGTCTTGAGTTGACCCGTGTGGCCAAGCAGGGGGGCACTCCCTGGCACGAATTCTTCAAGGTGGCCTACGATCCCAGCGTTCGCTCCATATTGATCTATCTGGTTTTACTTGTCTTTCTGGCCATGTTGTATTTTTTCGTCGGGCGTTTGCAGCGCATGCCGATCGGGCGAGCCTGGGAGGCGTTGCGGGAGGATGAGATCGCCTGCCGGGCCCTGGGTATCAACCATGTCACGGTCAAGCTCTCGGCCTTTGCCATGGGGGCAGCGGTGGGGGGGATGGGTGGGGTGTTTTTTGCGGCCTCGCAGGGGTTTGTCAATCCCACCTCCTTCACCTTCTTTGAATCGGCCCTGATCCTGGCCATGGTGGTGTTGGGAGGGTTGGGATCAAATGGCGGCGTGGTGGTCGCCGCCCTGACGATCAACATTCTGCATGAAGTGCTGCGGGAGTTTTCCGATTACCGGGGCCTGGTTTTTGGCCTGATCATGGTGATCATGATGATTTGGCGTCCCCGGGGCCTGCTGCGCATCCGCCGACCCTTTTTTCCCGTGGGGAAGGCCCTGTGAGTACCCTGCTCACAGTTCGGGATTTGAGCATGCAGTTTGGTGGTGTGCTGGCCCTGCATCGGGTGGGATTTCAGGTGGAGCAGGGGTCGATTACCGCCATCATCGGTCCCAATGGCGCCGGCAAGACCACCGTCTTCAACTGCCTGACCGGATTTTATGCCGCCACAACGGGTGACATTTTTTTGCATCGCCACAACGACCAGGTAGATCTGATCCAACGTATGGGAGGCGCACGCTCCCGCAAAAGTCTCAACCCGTGGGCCATGTTGCGTCATCTGTATGCCTCATGGACCGGTGGAACCCACCAGGTGGTACGCGCCGGAGTGGCCCGCACCTTCCAGAATGGGCGCCTGTTTCGCGATATGACCGTGTTGGAAAATCTCCTTGTGGCGCAACACCGCCTGGTGGATCGCGGTATCCTGGCGGGGGTTTTGCGCACACGGGAGTATTTGTGCGCCGAATCAGCGGCCCTGGATCGGGCCATGGGTTGGTTGGGGGTGTTCAACATGCGGGATGACGCCAACCGTTTGGCCGGAGAGTTGCCCTATGGCCAGCAAAGACGCCTGGAAATTGTGCGTGCCCTGTGTACCGATCCTGTGCTCCTGTGTCTGGACGAACCTGCTGCCGGTCTCAATCCTCGGGAGACCGAAGCGCTCAGCCGCATGCTTCTCCGCCTGCGGGACCACCATGACATGACTGTGCTCCTCATCGAACACGACATGAAGCTGGTCATGGATATTTCCGATCAGGTGGTGGTCCTGGATCATGGCGAAGTGATTGCCAACGGTTCTCCCGCTCATGTGCAACACCATCCTGCCGTGGTTGAGGCTTATCTGGGGGTGGTGGAGCCGGTCACGCCCGTGCAGGCCTCCCTGAAAATGCCGCCGCCACTGGTCTCCGCCATCGAGTCCGGCGGCAGGATGCGTCCGCCCTTGATCATCGATCCTGAGGTGGCCGGCATGGAGGCGGATCGGTCATGACCATGGCAACCAACCTCCTGGTTCTGGAAGAAGTCAAGGCGGCTTATGGATCGGTGGAGGTTCTCCACGGGGTGACATTGCACATCAATCGAGGGGAGATCGTCACCCTGATCGGGGCCAACGGCGCCGGCAAATCGACGCTGCTCATGACCCTGTTTGGTCAGCCTCGTGCCACAGCGGGGCGTCTCTTTTTTGCCGGTGTCGAGATGACCCGCCTGCCAACGCATCGCATTGCCCGGCTCGGCATGGCCCTGGTGCCCGAGGGTCGGCGGATTTTTCCCGCCATGACCGTGGAAGAGAATCTCTTCCTGGGCGCCACATCTTTGGAGATGACCGAGCCAGGGCAGGGTGTACAGGCTCTCCAGGAGGCGCTTTTGGCACGGGTGCAGGCTCTCTTCCCACGCCTCTGGGAGAGGCACCGCCAACGGGCCGGCACCCTTTCGGGGGGTGAGCAGCAGATGCTGGCCATCGGGCGCGCCCTGATGAGCCGCCCCCGCCTGTTGCTGCTGGATGAGCCCAGCCTGGGTCTGGCGCCACTCCTGGTCCGGCAACTTTTTACCGTTCTGCGTCAGATTTCCGCCGATGGCACCACCATCTTTCTGGTGGAGCAGAATGCCTATCAGGCTTTGCAATTTGCAGATCGTGGCTATGTGTTGGTCAATGGTCAGATCCAGTTGGCGGGAGACTCTGCGTCTCTTTTGGCTGATCCGCATGTGCGTCAGGCCTATCTGGGTGGGTACTGATCCAACCGGTCCTTCCTTCGATGAAGCACCGAAAAATACCTTGATGGTACAAAAAATGCATACAGCAGGCATTGAACCATTTCGCTGTCGAATGCAACAAAGTATGACAGCAGGGTGATTTTTCCATGGCGGGTTTTTTCAGGAGGGAAGACAATCGCTCTCAAGGTGACCAGTCAACATACCGAACCCCTGGCCGTGTTTTTAGCCACCTGGGGTGGTGCAGGTCGGGCTCTGTGGGCACCCGGAACAGTGGGTATCCTGGGGGCCGTGCCGCTCTATCTTCTGTTGCGGCAACTGGGTGAACAATACCTGCTGGGAGGCATTGTGATCGTGACCGTCCTGGGGATTTGGGCGGCCCATGTGGCGATTCGGGTGCTGGGACGCACGGACCCTTCCGAAGTGGTGGTGGGTGAGGTGGCTGGTTATCTGTTGGCCATGTTTTGGGCGCCCTTCAGCTGGTTTTGGGTGGTTGCAGGCTTCATCTGTTATCGTTGGTTCGACCGCATCAAACCTTGGACCCTCTCCTGGCTGGGAGAGCGCCTGCCAGGAGGTTGGGGGGTGATGGCTGCGGATTTGGCAGCCGGCGTCTGTAGTGCCGTGTTGCTGAAAATTTTGGCAGATTGGACCCTATCGTGGGGAGGCGTGGGTTGAATTTTGTGAGGATGGCGCCATGATGTGCCTGCTGGTTATTCCCCGATGGAGCGGAAACGAAGGGCTGTTATCCGCTTTGGGGCGCCCGCACTTGGATCTGTTTCTCCATTGCCTGGGTTTTGAGGATGTCCACCTCCTGGAGGTGGATCCGGATGACCCCCTGGATCCGAATCAACTTGCTGAAAAATATACCCTGATTCTGGTGCAAGGTGAGGCGGGCAGCCGTTTGCGACGCTCCGTGATCTCCAACCTTGGGCTCTCCCTGGGGTTGGATGGCACGGACTCTTCCGAGTTGCGTGTCGTGGGCGCCCGTCCCCTGACCGACCGAAGTGGCAAACGTGCCGGTTTTTCCGTCCGGCGGCGGGGCCGCATCGTGGCCTTTTGTGAACAACCGGTCTGGGAATTACGGCACGCACTGATTGTCTGCATCCGTGCCTTCATGCGTGAGGATGAACCCGATTTTCGCCCCCGCCGCATGCCGGTCTATTGGATGGTCGAAGGTGCGGGAGAAGCTTTCGACCTGGATGAGCATTTTGGCGAGGAGTCCTGCAAACATTGCCGGCTGCGCCAGCTGCCCGATGGTGACTCCGCCCTGTGGTTGCCACCGGTGTTGAGCGACGACTTCAAAAACCTCATGGAGCGCCGACTCGGACCGCGCCTCTATGCCACCGAACCCAACTCCCTGGAAGAGGTTTTGGCAGAACTTCTTCTGAAGACCAAGCTTCGGGTGGGCGTGACGGAATCATGTACGGCAGGCTTGGTGGCGGCCCGTTTGACATCCCTGCCCGGCAGCAGCGCCTGGTTCAGCCATGGCTTGGTGACCTACAGCAATCAATCCAAAAAAAATCTTTTGGAGGGGGTGGATCTCCTTGTGGATCGGTGTGGCGCCGTCAGCCAGGAGACGGCGTTGGCCATGGCCAGGGCTACCCTGCGCGCTGCGGACTCGGACATGGCTGTTGCCGTAACCGGCATTGCAGGTCCCGGTGGGGGTACGCCGGAAAAACCGGTAGGAACCGTCTATCTGGCTGCGGTCACCCGTGATGGCGGAGTCATCGAACGGCGCCAACATTACCAGGGTGATCGTACACGCATACGTTTTCAAACCAGCCAGACTGCCCTGCATCTGCTTCGGCGCCTGGCTGCAGAGCGGGTTCGGGTTTGACATGTCGATTCTCTTGCTGCTGGCCATTTTGTTGGGGTGGGCCTCTTCCGCCGAAGCGGAGAGCCGTCATCTGCAACTGACGGATGTGGTTCATACGCTTGCCAACCAGCCGACGGGACAGCCCCCGGTTTGGGCCCCCTTGCCCAAGGGAGATGACCTGTTTGGACCCGGGGTGCTGACATACTCCATTCGCGGCGACGAAACTTTGTTGCAGGTCGGGCGATCCTTCGATCTGGGCTACAACAGCATCGTCTTGGCCAATCCAAAGATTGACCCCTGGTTGCCACCTTCGGGCACTCTGATCCGGGTTCCCCTGTTGCATATCTACCCGGAAGGCCGTGACTCCCGCCCGGAGCTGGTCATCAACAGACCGGAGATGCGGCTCTATTTCCACCGCAAAGATGGGTGGATCGAGACCTATCCCCTCGGCGTGGGGCGCGAGGGGTACGACACGCCGCTGACCGAAACCAAAGTGACCCGCAAGATGGCCAAACCCACTTGGTATGTCCCGGAATCGGTGCGCAGAGAGGATCCAAAAATGCCTGCTGTCGTCCCCCCTGGACCGGAAAATCCGCTGGGAACCCACGCCATCTATCTCAGCATTCCCAGTTACCTGATCCATGGCACAAACCGTCCTTTTGGCGTCGGGCGTCGGGTCAGCCGGGGATGCATGCGCCTCTACCCGGAGGATATCGTCCGCCTGTTCAGACGGGTGGAGCCAGGCCTGCGGGTTCGCATCGTCGATCAGCCGGCCAAGGCGGGTTGGCGAGGGGATCAGCTCTACCTTGAGGCACATCCGACCCTGAAGAAAAAGGATCGTGGGCAGTTGCCCGGCAAGGCCGCCGAGGCCATCAACAAAGCCATCAAACGGCGCCATGGACAAAGCGTCCACGTGGATTGGGCCCTGGTGGGGAAAATGACCCGCGCAGCGGATGGCATTCCCCGGGTTGTGGGGCATGCCTCCCAGGATGCGCTTCGCATGGTTGACAATAGGCCCAAGGTCATGCCGGCTTCGGCCACGACCGGTCACAAGGCCAAGCCAGCCCAAAAAGCGACGAAGAAAAAGGGGGATTGAGGGGCTGCTGAGTCGTTACCATGCCGAAAAAGTTTATGGGGGAGGATAAATGCGTGTCGTTCTGCTGACCACGCCCACGCGGACATCACTGCCGAATAGCGCGATTCCCCACGGTATCATCGCCCTGGCAGCCTACCTGGAAACAATGGGTCACGAACCCTGCGTCATCGACGCAGCCCTCGAACGAAGTGACCTTGCCGCCCTTTCCAAAAAGGTGGCTGATTGTTCTCCCGGATTGATCGGGGTCGGCGGCATCATAACAGCCTATGCCTACGTGATCACCCTGACCAAAGAGCTGAAAAAATGGTTGCCCCATGTGCCCATTGTTCTGGGCGGCCCCATCGCCATCCATAATGAAGAGAACTGCTTCAAACACATGGTCATCGATTACATCATCAATGGTTATGGAGAGATCCCCCTCGAAAAATTGCTGCGGAGTCTGTCGGGGCAACTCAGCCTCGATGCCATTCCCGGCTTGACCTGGTTGAAAGAAGGCACTCTCACCCGGAATCCGGGCCGGGAATTTTTTCGGGATCTGGATGCCATGCCACTGCCGGGTTATCGCTTCATCGACATGGAGCACTACACAACGGTCAACGGCACCAACGAGGTACTGGAAAAATATCTGCGCCTGACAGGGAAAAAGGTCAAGAGCCACCGCTCCTCTTCCATCAATGGAATGCTTGGCTGTACGGATAAATGTACATTCTGTGTCCATGAACAGGAGTTTGTCGGACTGAAGGCATTCTCCCTGGATTATGTGGTCAACCATATCCGGCACGTTCATGAAACCTATGGCGTCCATGTGGTGAGCATTGGTGAAGAGATGTTTCTGACCAATCTCGGGCGCGCTAAAAAATTCAATGAGATGATGATGGAGCAACTCCCTGACGTATACTGGATGGCCAGTACACGAGCCAACCACGTGTCGGAAGCATTGGTGCAGGAGTTGCGAAAAGGAAACTGCTTTCATGTGCAATGGGGCTTTGAATCAGGAAGTCAGAAAATTCTGGACCTGATGCAAAAAAGGATCTCCCGCGAACAAAATATCCAGGCCCTCAAAAATCTTCGCACCTCCCCCATCGGGGCCGTCTGTTCCCTGATGATCGGCAACATCGGAGAATCCCCCGAGACAATCAAGGAGACACGCCGCTCCATCCATGAAGCAGGCATCACCGACGCCCCAATTTTTTATGCCACACCCTACCCGGGAGGACGGACCTGGGACTGGGTCGTCGAACGAGGCATCATCGGCGATACACACGCCTATTTGAGCAAAATTTCCGACAAGGATGCCGGCGAGTTGACCTGCAACATGACCCCCTATCCGGATTGGGTTTTGCGAGTTTGGAAGTTTCAACTCCGCCTGGAGATCCTGATTCAGACAGGCATCCAAAGAGAGATCCATAATGGGGATCTTCCAGCCAGACTGAAAAAGTATATCAAATTATATTTTTCTCCGATTTTGTTGATACTTCTCGATGTTTTTCTGCTGATATTCGGGTACCCTCTCAAAATCATCAAAATGGTCAAATTTTCCGGTCACCGGGGCAAGATCGATACGGACACGAAGGGGGTGATCCTCCCCAAAAATCTTCGCCTTGGCAAACCGCCCAAATTGTTGTCTTCCGCAGATTTGATCAAAAAGTAATCGGGCATCCATCGCGCCCTTGAAGCGACGCTTGAACACAAATCAACCTCATCAACTGTCTAACGCATGGTAATCGTTCAGAGACCCTCGGACCGTAACCGCACATCGCCCCTTCCAGAAACGCTTGAACATGAAAGCCTTTGTCAGGGCTTCGCCCCGGACCCCGCCAGGGCGCTGCCCTGGACCC